>DASUKC010000127.1:0-7316 GCA_036278975.1 Gaiellaceae bacterium | reverse complement strand
GCTGCACTGCCACCACGAAAAGCTCGCGGTGATCGACGGGCGTGTCGCGTATGTCGGCGGAATCGACTTGACATCGCTCGGCGGCGACCGGCTCGACACGAGCGAGCATCCCGCTCGCGGCGCGGTCGGCTGGCACGACGTTGCCGCGCGCGTCGAGGGACCGCTCGTCGCCGACGTCGCGCATCACATCTCGGCACGCTGGCGCGAGGTCACCGGGGAGGCGCTTCCTCCTGCCGATCCCTCAGGCAGCGGCGATGTCACCGCGCAGTTCGTGCGCACCGTTCCCGAGCACGTGTACGAGTTCGCGCCGCACGGGGACTTCCGCATCCTGGAGGCGTACGTGCGCGCGCTTCGCTCCGCCGAGCGGCTGATCTATCTCGAGAGCCAGTTCCTCTGGGCGCCGGAAATCACGGCGATCTTGCGCGCGAAGCTGCTCGACCCGCCGACGCCGGAGTTCCGCCTAGTGATCCTGCTGCCCGCGCACCCGAACAACGGCACCGACGACACGCGCGGCCAGCTCGGCCAGCTCGTCACCGCCGACCGTGACCACAGGCTGCTCGCGTGCAGTCTCTTCCAGCCCGGTCGCGTCGAACAGGTCTACGTGCACGCGAAAGTCGGCATCGTCGACGACCGCTGGCTCTGCGTCGGCTCCGCGAATCTGAACGACCACTCGCTCTTCAACGACACGGAGGCCTGCCTGATCACCTGTGACGAGACGCTTGCGCGCGAGACGCGCCTACGGCTTTGGCGCGAGCACGCCGACCGCGAGGACGTCGACGCCGAGGTGCTGCGGACGATCGCCGAGTCAGGCAAGCACCGGCTTTCCTTGCTGCCGCACGTGTCGCGGCGCTCGCGCGCCTTCCTCGGGCCGATCAACGGTTTACTTGTGGATGGATGAAGAAGCTGCTTGTTGCCAACCGAGGCGAGATCGCGCTTCGCGTCTTCGACGCCGCCCGCTCGCTCGGCGCCGAAACCGTTGCCGTCGTCGCACCCGACGACGAAGGCTCGCTGCACGCGCGCAGCGCCGGCGAGACAGTCCGCATCGCGTCGTACCTCGACGCCGCCGAGTACGTGCGCGCCGCGCGCGAGTCCGGCGCCGACGCCGTGCACCCCGGGTACGGCTTCCTCGCCGAAAGCGGCGACTTCGCCGAAGCGGTCCTTGCCGCAGGACTGACGTGGGTCGGGCCGAGCCCCGACGCGTTGCGCGCCGGTGGCGACAAGGTCGCGGCGAAGCAGATCGCACGCGAGGCCGGCGTGCCGGTCGTCCCGGACGGCAACCCGTCGGAGATCGGCTACCCGCTGCTCGTGAAGGCTGCGGCGGGCGGCGGCGGCCGCGGCATGCGGGTTGTGCGCAGCGCCGCCGACCTCGACGAGTCGGTCGCAGCGGCGCAGCGTGAAGCGCTTGCGGCCTTCGGCGACGACCGCGTCTTCACGGAGCGCTACCTCGAGCGGCCGCGGCACATCGAGATTCAGCTGCTCGCCGACACGCACGGCACGACCCTCGCTCTCGGGGAACGCGAGTGCTCGGTGCAGCGCCGCCATCAGAAGGTGCTCGAGGAGTCGCCCGTCCTCGACCCGGAGCTGCGCGCGGAGATGAGCGACGCCGCGATTCGCTTCGCGCAGGCGATCGGCTACGCGGGCGCGGGAACCGCGGAGTTCGTGGTCGACGGCCGCGACTTCTACTTCCTCGAGCTGAACGCACGCATCCAGGTCGAACACCCGGTGACGGAGCTCGTCACCGGCGTCGACCTCGTGGGCTGGCAGCTGCGAATCGCCGACGGCGCGAAGCTCGAGCTGCCGCCGCTCGCATTGCACGGCCACGCCGTCGAGGTGCGCCTGTACGCGGAGGATCCGCGCTCGTTCCTGCCCCAGGCGGGTCGCATCGAGACGCTGCGCCTCCCCACGTCCATTCGCGTCGATGCCGGCGTCGCGGCGGGCGATGAGGTCGGCACGAGCTACGACCCGATGATCGCGAAGCTGATCGCGCACGGCTCGTCGCGCGAGGACGCACTCGACCGTCTCGCTGCGGCCCTCGCCGAGACGGAGGTGCGCGGCGTCGTCACGAACCTGCCTTTCCTGCGCTGGCTGGTGGCGCACCCGGCGCTGCGCGCCGGCGACACGACAACCGCGTTCCTGGTCGAGCATCCGCCGCTCTCCGCCCCCGCTCCGCTCGCGCCGGGCGTGTGGCGAACGCCGTTCCGCCTCAATCTGCCGAATGCAGCGATCGCGGCACCCCCAGACATCGATTCGTCGAGCGAGCATCATGAAGGCAGCGACGAGTCGAGCAGTGTGACGGCGCCGATGCCGGGAACGGTGATCGACGTGCTGGTCGAACCGGGCGCGAAAGTGCGCGCGCGGGAGCGGCTCGTCGTGCTCGAGGCGATGAAGATGGAGACGCCGCTGCTGTCGCCGTACGACGCGACCGTGTGCGCCGTCCACGTGCAGAAAGGGGATCGTGTTGCAGGTGGCGCGTTGCTGGTGGAGCTGGAGGAATAAGGCGGCACTCATCGCGGTGGCGTCTCTCGCCGCCTGCGGCGGGCACGCGTCGCAGCCGAAGATCCAAGGCCCGTACCTCCAGGGCAAGTTGCAGTACTGGCTCGTGCGCCCGGAGGGGAAGCCGCGCGCCGTCGTCGTCTTGCTGCACGGGCTCTCGCAGTACACGGGCGAACAGCTGAAGCAGTGGCAGCTCCATCTCGCCGAGCAGGGCGACGCCGTGATCTTCCCGCGCTACGAGCAGCCGGCCGGCGATCCGCTGGCGCGGCTCACGATCGCGGTTTCGGTCGAGCAGGCGCTCGATGCGCTCGGACGCCCGCAGGTGCCGCTCGTGCTGCTCGGCCACTCACGCGGCGGCCGCCTCGCCGTCGAAGCGGCGACCGAGTTGCATCCGCAGCTCGTGATCGCGATCTTTCCCGGCCTGCTCAACGCGAGCTTCGAGCTGCCGACGAACCTCCGGCTGATCCCGAAGTCGACGCAGATCGACCTCTACTCCGGCGACCACGACACCGACCCTGGAACGGCCGGCGTGAATCAATTGCTGCGACGCCTCCACGCAGCGGGGCGAACCGCCCACGTCGGGGTGATCCACTCGCGTCCCGGCTACGACGCGACCCACGACTCGGTGTACCGCACAAACGCGGCGGCTCGAGCCGCGTTGTGGGCGCCGGTCGACAAGCTGATCGCAGCTACAACAAACGGTGTCTGACACCTTCGGTGTCAGACACTCCTTCGTCCACTAGCCCGCTCTGGGGCGGGGCTGGCAAGTGAGCCGAGCCCGAGGGCCGTAGCGCAGTACGAGTGGTACGGGCAAGGCCCGAGGGCGAAGGATCGCGCAGCCAGCGTCGTCAGCGATCGGCGGAGGCCGGCTTCGCCGGCCGGGAGTCGATCGCGTCCAGTGCGGGCTAGCTGAACAGCTTCTGAAGCTTCATGGCGGCGCCCATGTCGCCTTTGATCTTCAGCTTGCCCGTCATGTACGCCGTCGTCGGGTTCTGCTCGCCGCTGACGATCTTTTCGAACGTCTCGCCGCTCGTCGTGATGGTGACGTCCGCGTCTCCCGTGCCCGGCGCAACACTGATCGCGCCGTCCGCGACGTTCACGAGCCACTGCCCTTCGCCTTCGATGTCGAAGAGGTACGAGTTGCTCATCCCGGCCAGCTTCGCCGGGTCTGCCCGGCCGGGCAGGCTCTCAAAAAAGTCCGTTGCTGCCAACTCACCCTCCCTTGACTCGACAATCAACTTTCGCGGACGCTAGCATCGCCAACCGGAATGCGGGTGCTGCTCCGGCCAAGCGAACCGACTGACATCCGAGCCCGGATCGACGACGCGCTCCCTGCCGGCGAGGTCGTCCGCGACGGAGACGAGCTGCGTGTCGGGTTGGCCGACTCGGTCGGGAGCGACCGCCTGCGCGGTGCTGCGGCAGTCGCGGCTCGTTCGCTCCGCGGCAAGGGCGGCACAATCGCCTGGTCGGCCGGCTCCGAGGACGACGTCCGCGCGATCGTCGAGGGCACCGCGTACGGCGCCTACGACGCCGGCCTTTACAAGCAGGGCTACGCGGCGCGCCCCGGAGTCACGCTCGCGCTCGACGCGCCGGCCGAGCTGCATGACCTCGCGCAGCGTCAGGCGGTCGTCGCGACGCACATCGACGCGTGCCGGGACCTGTCGAACCGTCCGCCCAACGATCTCACGCCCGTTGCGCTCGCGGAACATGCGAAGTCGCTCGCCGGCGGCAACCTCAGCGTCGAGTCGTTCGGCCGTGACTGGATCGAGTCGCAGGGCATGGGCGCGTTCGCGGCCGTCGCCTTCGCTTCGGCGCACGATCCGCAGCTGATCGTCATGCGTTACGACCCGCCCGGAGCCGGCGACGTCACGCTCGGGCTCGTCGGCAAGGCGATCACGTTCGACAGCGGCGGCGTCTCGCTTAAGCAGGCGCTCTACATGCAGGACATGAAGGGCGACATGTCTGGCGGCGGCGCGGTCATCGAGGCGATCGCAGCGATTGCGGAACTAGGACTGCCGGTGCGCGTGCTCGGCGTCATCGCGTCGACCGAGAACATGCAGGACAGCAATGCCTACAAGCCCGGCGACATCCTGCGCGCGTCGAACGGCAAGACGATCGAGATCATCAACACCGACGCAGAAGGCCGACTCGTTCTCGCCGACGCGCTGCATTACGCGCGCTCGAACGGCGCCACGCACATCTTCGACATCGCGACGCTCACCGGCTCGATGACGGTCGCGCTGGGCGATCTCTACGGCGGTTTCTTCTGCAACGACGAGGCGTTCGCGGCCGATGTCGCGGCCGCAGCAGACACGAGCGGCGACCTGACCTGGCGCTTCCCGCTCCATCCGCGCTACCGCCGCTACGTCGACTCCGACTTCGCCGACATGAAGAACGGCTCCGAGCTCAAGGAGGGAGGCGCGGTACTCGCCGCGGAGTTCCTCCGCGAGTTCACCGGCGACGGGCCTTGGTGCCACGTCGACGCCGCGCCTGCGTACATCCGCCGTCGCCGTCCCGATTACGCCCTCGACCAGGGCGGCACGGGCTACGGCGTGCGGCTGATGGTCGAGCTCGCACAGCGGCTCTCTTGAATTTCGACCTCGAGCCGGAGCACGAGCTGATCCGCGACACCGTGCGCCAGTTCGCGCTGGAGAAGGTCGCGCCTGTCGCCGAGGAGATCGACCGCGAGGCGCGTTTCCCGTACGAGCTCGTTGCGGAGCTCGCCGAGCTCGGCCTGATGGGCATGACAATCCCGGAGGAGTACGGCGGCGCAGGCGCGGACACGCTCTCGTACGCGATCACGATCGAGGAGCTGACGCGCATCGACTCGTCGGTCGCGATCACCGTCGCTGCGCATCACTCGCTGGGCACGCTGCCGGTCTATTACTTCGGCAGCGAGGAGCAGAAGAAGCGCTGGCTGCCAGACCTCGCGTCGGGTCGCAAGCTCGCGGCGTTCGGGCTGACCGAACCGAACGCCGGCTCCGATGCCGGCGCGACGCGCACGACTGCGAAGCTCGACGGCGACGAGTGGGTCGTCGACGGCGCGAAGATCTTCATCACCAACGCGGGCACCGACATCACCTGGGGCGTCACGATCACCGCGGTCACCGGCGACGGTGAGATCTCGAACCTCGTCGTCGAGAACGGCGCGCCGGGGTACGTCATCTCGCAGCCGATGCACAAGCTCGGCTGGCGCGCGTCCGACACCCGTGAGTTGTCTTTCCAAGGATGCAGGGTTCCCGATGGCAACCTGCTCGGGCCGCGCGGCGAAGGGTTCCGGCAGTTCCTAAAGATCCTCGACGGCGGCCGCATCTCGGTGGCGGCGATGGGCGTGGGCCTCGCGCAGGGCGCGTACGACCTCGCGTTCTCGTACGCGCAGGAGCGCGAGCAGTTCGGCAAGCCGATTTCGAAGTTCCAGGCGGTGCAGGAGAAGCTGGTCGACATGGCGACCGAGATCGAGGCGGCGCGCTATCTCGTCTACAAGGCGGCCTGGGAGAAGGATCAGGGCCGCCCGTTCGCGAAAACGGCTGCGATGGCGAAGCTGTATTCGGGCGAGCTCTCCCACCGCGCCGCGAACTGGGCGCTGCAGATCCACGGCGGCTACGGCTTCATGGACGAGTACGCGATCTCCCGCCTCTACCGGGATCAGAAGATCCTGGAAATCGGCGAGGGGACGAACGAAGTGCAGCGCATGGTTATCGCCAAACATCTTGGGTTGTAGGCTCCCGCCCGATGATCTTCAAGCAATTCGTCGACGAGGATCTCGGCTGCGCCTCGTATTTGATCGGCGATAGCGGCGTCGCCGTCGTCGTCGATCCGTCATTCACGATCGAGCAGTACCTCGCCGCCGCGGCCGAGTTGGACGTGCGGATCGAGCGCGTGCTGGAAACGCACACGCATGCCGACCACGTGTCCGGCCACGGGCGCTTCGCGCTCGAGCACAGCGTGCCGGTTGGGATTCACTCTTTGGCGGAGGCGGAGTATCCGCATGAGCCCCTCGCTGACGGCGACGTGGTGCGGGTCGGCGACGTCGAGATTCGCGTGCTGCATACGCCGGGCCATCGCCCTGAGCACTGCGCGTTCGTCGTCGACGGCAAGATCGCGCTGACGGGCGACTCGCTGTTCGTCGGCGATGCCGCGCGGCCCGATCTCGCGATCGCTGCGCGCGAGGGCGCCGAGGATCTCTTCCATTCGCTGCGCAAGCTCGAAGCGCTCGGCGACGACGTCGAGGTGTTCCCCGGCCACGTCGCGGGCTCGCTGTGCGGCGGGAAGATGAGCTCCGAGCGTTCGACGACCATACGAAAGGAAAGGGCGTCGAACGAGGCACTCGGCTTCACGGAGGTGCAGGAGTTCGTGATGGCGTCCGCGTCGGTGACGACGCCGAAGCCGCCGACGACGGAGCGCGTCGTCGGATTGAACCGCGGGCCGTGGGTTGCGTTGCCAAAGCTGCCGTCAGAGGTCGCTGACACGGAAGCGACGGTGCTCGACGTGCGCGATTTCGGCGAGTACGCCGCCGGCCATGCGCACGGTGCGATCAACGTGCCGGTGTCGGGCTCCTCGTTCGGGACAAAAGCGGGCTTCGTGCTGCTTGCGGATGAGCCATTTGTGATTCATGCGTCCTCGCGCGAACAAGCCGAGACGGCCGCGTGGAAGCTGTGGGCGGTCGGCCTGCTCGACATCGCCGGCTACGTCCTCTCCACCCCGTCCGCCGAGACACTCGCCACGGTCGACATCGCCGAGCTGAAGGCGATGCTCGACGCCGACGCGGTGCAGGTCGTCGACGTGCGCGAGGCGTACGAGCGCGACGAGGCATACATCCCCGG
>DASUKC010000126.1:0-2998 GCA_036278975.1 Gaiellaceae bacterium | reverse complement strand
GGAGCCCACTGGTCGCGCTGCACTACACGGGCGGCGGACACAGCGACGCATTCATGATGCTTGCGCTCTCGGGCGCCGTCGTGCTTGGCGGATCGCCGGGCGGTGGGTCGCTTTGGCCGGTAGCCGCGCTCGTGAAGGTAGTCCCTGCGGTCTTCCTGCCGCTTGAACTTGCGCGTGTCCGCCTGCGCGTCTCGCGCGGCTTTTGGATGAGCCTCGTCGGCAGCGCGATCACGCTCTCTATCGCGAGTGTCGCCGCGTTCGGCGCGTCGTGGGTGAACGGGTCGCTCGAAGGCGTGCACGGGACTTCGCCACTCGGCGGCGTGCACTTCCTCACAGAGGCAGGGCTCCGGCATCGCTATGCCGTTCTGGTCGGCGCGCTCGTGTTCGCCGCGGTCTACGTCGTGCTCCTCCGTGGAGCGTGGCGAAGCGGGAAGGCGCGTCTCGGCTTTGCCGCCGCCGCGCTCTGCATGTGTTCGAGCCTGCTTCGCCCGTGGTATGCGCTGTGGCCGCTTGGCCTCGCCGCGCTGGAGGATGACGGGCTCTCGGTGCTAGCGGCCTACGCGCTCGCAGCCTACGTCCTGCTTGCCGATGCGATCCCCACGTGAGATATTCGTTATGCCGATGCTGTCCGTAGTCGTCCCGGTCTGCGACGAGCAGGAAGTGCTCGGGGAGTTACACCGGCGGCTGGCAGCGGCGGTCGAGGAGCCGCGCGAGCTGATCTTCGTCGACGACGGCTCAACCGACGGCTCGTGGCTTGTGCTGCACACGATCGCGCAGCGCGATGCGACTGTCCGGCTGATCCGTCTGTCGCGCAACTTCGGGCACCAGGCCGCGCTGACTGCCGGCCTCGACGCGTCGCGAGGCGATGCGGTTGTGATCATGGATGCGGATCTTCAGGACCCGCCCGAGCTCATTGGCGAGCTCGCCGCTCGCTGGCGCGACGGGTACGACGTCGTGTACGCGGTTCGCACCGACCGCGCTGGCGAAACCCGTTTCAAGCTGCTCACGAGCCGTGCGTTCTACAAGTTGCTTCAGCGGATTGCCGGGGCGTCGATACCCGAAAACGCCGGCGACTTCCGGCTGATGTCGAGACGTGTCGTCGATGCGCTCGCCGCGATGCCCGAACGGGCGCGCTTTCTCCGCGGCATGACCTCGTGGGTGGGTTTTCGGCAAACGGGCGTCGAGTATCGACGACAACCCCGCTATGCCGGGAGCTCGAAGTATCCGCTGCGCAGGATGCTGCGCTTCGCTCTCGACGGGATCATGTCGTTCTCGACGGTTCCGATCAAGCTCGTCGCATGGCTCGGCTTCGTGCTCGTCGGGTTCTGCATCGCGGTCCTCGCCTGGGTGCTCTATACCCGCTTCTTTACGTCACAGGCGACGCCTGGTTGGACGTCGCTGCTTGTCGTTGTCCTCCTGCTCGGCGGAGTCCAGTTGCTGAGCCTCGGGATTATCGGCCAGTACGTTGCGCGCATCTTCGACGAGGCGAAGCAGCGGCCGCTGTATTTCGTTTCGGAGATGATCGAGCCTGGAAGCCTCGGGGCAGAGTTCGTCGGTGACGGCCACGACGCCGGCGCGCTGCCGCCGCTCTAGCGCGGGTCCTGCAGGCGCCGGATCACGCAGACCTCCTCGAAGCCGAGGCGCTGCAAGATCGGGTACGAGGTGTCGGGCTTTGCCTCCGTGACCAACCCGGGCGTGCCGCGCGTGACGGCATCGTCCCAGCGCGCGCGCACGAGCGCGCGATAGACGCCGCGGCCGCGTAGTGCCGGCAGCACCGCGCCCGCGATCAGGAAGACTCCGCGCGGCGAGTAGACCGACCGCCCGATGCCGGCCGGCTCGCCGTCGGCATACGCGATGAACGTGCCGGGCACGCCGGCCTTCTGCTGCGCCTCGAAGCTCGCGCGCATGTGCGGGCGTTCTGCGTTGCGCCGTTCCTCGGGAGTCTCGAAGCTGTCCCACATCACCTGCATCGCGATTTCGTAGTCCGCGAACGTCTCGACCTTGCGCACGTCGACACCCGGTGACTCAGGCGGCGGCGTCTCGGTCGCCATCGCGTGGAGCACCGGCGCCCGGTCCTGCGGCATTCCGAAGCCCAGGGCCTTTAGCTGCTCGTCGAGATTGTGCGGCTCACTGGACGGGCCGAACCACCAGACCGCGTGCTTGTGCGCCGGCACGCGCTCCTGCACATCGGCGACGAGCGCTTCGACGTCGTTCGTTCGAATGTCGCTGACCGACGCCCACGTCGCGCCTTGCAGGATGCAGACGCGCTCATCCGCGAATCGCTCGACGTCGGCCGAAAGCTGCGTGTAGCGGTCGGGCGCCTCCGCGAGCTCTTTAAGTGCAGAACTCGTCGGCAACGCTCAACGCATCGTCGAGCGCGTCGAGTGCTTCTGCAAGCTCGTCGCGCGTGATCGTCAGCGGCGGGCAGCACATGACGACGTTCCAGTGCGTCATGAGATAGAGCCCGCGGTCGAGTGCACGCCGCATCACGGCGCCCATCGGCTTCGCCGCGTCACCGCTGCCGTTGAAGGGAACGAGCGGCTCGCGTGTCGCGCGGTCCTTGACGAGCTCGAGCCCCCAGAAGCAGCCGAGCCCGCGTACTTCTCCGACCGACGGATGCTTCTCGGCGAGCTTCGCCAGCTCGGTGCGGAACACCTCGCCGGTCGCAGCGGCCTGTTCGACGATGCCCTCTTCCTTGAACGCCTCGATCGACGCGACGGCCGATGCGCACGCAAGCGGATGGCCGCTGTACGTGAGACCGCCGGCGAAGTACTTGTCGCGCACCCAGTTCGCGATCGGCTCGCGCACGACCATCGCGCCGAGCGGCACGTAGCCGGAGTTGATTCCTTTTGCGACGGTGAGGATGTCCGGCACGACGTCCCAGTTGTCGACGCCGAACCACTTGCCGGTGCGGCCGAAGCCGGCCATCACCTCGTCTGCGATCAGCAGGATGCCGTGCTTGTCGCACGTCTCCCGGATCGACTGCAGATAGCCGTCG
>DASUKC010000125.1:0-16535 GCA_036278975.1 Gaiellaceae bacterium | reverse complement strand
GACGTCTCGCCGACCGCAACCTTCGCCCACGGGTTCGCAGACTTGATCGCCGCGTACGCGACCTTGAAGAGCTTCGCGTAGTTCGCAGGGCTGACGATCTTCTTGCCGGAGTACTGCGGCGTGAGGAAGCGATCCTCGTTCGGTTCGTTCCATACCGACCAGAGGCTCACTTCGCCCTTACCAGGGTTCCGGCCGTCGTAGCGCGCCGCGAGCATGTGCACGAACGTCGCGAAGTCGTTGAGGTTCTTCGGCATGTGGTTCTGCCCGAGGCCGCCGTTCGCCCACTTCGGCGTCCCGGTGACGTCGATCATCACGCGCAGCCCGTAGCGCGCAGATTCGCGGACGAGCTCGTCGAGATCGCCGATCCTGTAGGCAGGGTCGTTGGCGTCAGCGGGATGCGCCGGCCGCGTCGGCGCCATCGACGCCCAACTTGCGGTCGTGTGGATCACCGTCGCGCCGGCCGCGGCGGCCGCGGCGAGGTTCTGGGCGCGATCCGGCGACCACCGGAAACTCGGGTCGTCGTAGAAACCGATAGGCATGCGCGTCGCTGCGCGCAGGGTCGCCGCCGGGATGGCGAGAAGAGCGATGAAGCAGATCAGGGCGATGCGTGCGGCTCTCGGCACAGGAACAGTCCTCCTCGAGGGTCGATACGGGCCGCAGGTCAGGCTAATCGCGCGGTTTGAGGTCGATGTTAAGGGGCGGGCGGGACGGAATCGCGCCAGCCGCGAAACGCCTGCAGGAGAACTTCTTCCGCTTCCGAAGTCAGATCATCCGGCGTCAGCGCGCCCGTTACCTCGATCGTCGCGCGCAGCTGCGCGAGGTACTGCTGGCACTTGCCGCAAACAGCGAGATGTCCTTCGAAGCGCTGCAGCTCGGGAGCGGCGAGCGCGCCTTCGAGGTAGTCGGTGATCAGCTCGACGAGCTCCTGGCAGGCGAGCGCTTCTGTATCTACGGGGGCTGTCATGAGAGATATTCCTCAAGGGCCTGCCGCACTCGAGAGCGCGCCCGATGCAGCAGCACTCGTTGATTGACCTCGGACAGATCGAGAGCGTTACGGACCTCGTCGCTCGACCAGCCTTCGACGTCGCGCAGAGAGATCACCGCGCGCTGCGTCGGCGGCAGCGACTCGATCGCCTGGGCAATGCGCTCACGCGTCTCGGCGGCGAGGAGACGCTCCTCCGGCAGTTCCCGCGGCGGCGACAACCAGCCGCCCGGGTGCTGTTCGTCTGCCTCGGAAAGGAAGCGGTCGGCGTCGACCGCTGCTTCGGGCACGCGCGCAGGATCGTGCAGCGCCGAGAACGGCAGCGAGCGGCCCTCGCGCTGCGCGCGCGTCTTCGCGGTGTTCACGAGGATGCGGAAGACCCACGTCTTCAGGGATGAGCGTCCCTCGAAGCGGTCGAGCGCACCGAGCACGCGCAGCCACGTCTCCTGTACGACCTCTTCGGCGACGGCGCGCGACGGCACGAAGATCTGCGCGACGCGAAGCAGCGAGCTGTGCCACTCGCGCACGAGCTTGCGAAAGGCTTCCTCGTTCCCGGCTCGCAGCGCGGCGACCAGCTGCGTGTCCGTCAACTCCACGGTCATATGGGCGGTGCAGGGCTCGAACCTGCGACTTCTTCCTTGTAAGGGAAGCGCTCTCCCAACTGAGCTAACCGCCCGCGGTCGGAGCGTACAGTCGGCTCGTGGACGTTCGCGAGCTGCCTGGTCTGGCCCACCTCCCCTACGCGGAGGTGTGGTTCCGCGCAATCGACGACGAGCGCTGGCGCGACGCGTCTGCGCAGGCACGCGCGCTCGGGAAGACCGGCCTCGAGATCTGGACGACCGACGAGACGCCGGAGGTCGTCACGTTCCTCGCCGAGCGCGGCTACGACGAGGTGCGGCACTACGTGATCTCGGAGCTCGACGTCGCCACCGCGCCCGACCTCGGCGAGCCATCGGTCGCCGTGACGACGCTCGCTGAACGGCCCGTGCCGGCGGAAGAGCTCTACGCCATCGCGCTCGAGTCGTATCGCGACCAGCCCGGACGTGAGGAGACGGACATCGGCGACTTCGACCGGTGGCGCGGCTTCGGTCTCGACCCGCACCCGCCGGAGTCGTACTTCGTCGCACACGACGGGGACAAGGTGCTCGGCTACGCGTATCTCGCGCCGGAGAACGGTGTCTGGACGCACGGCTTCGCTGCCGTCGCACGCGCGCACCGCGGCCGGGGCGTCGCCGGCGCGCTCAAGCGCGCGCAGATCCGCTGGGCGAAAGCCGACGGGATTGCATCGGTCCGGACGGCCACCGAGCGACGCCTCGTCCAGATGCGAGCGCTCAACGAACGTTTCGGCTACCAGCCGCTCTATACCGAGATCGTGCTCAGAGGCCCGGTCGCAGAGGATTGATCCCGCCCGTCAGCGGAAACCGATGCTTTAGGCTTGTGATTCCAGGAGACAGGCGTCCGGGGGGCTTACTGACTTTCCGATGAAGCACCGCTTCGAGAACCACGACTTGATGACCGAGGAATGCGGTCAGTTCGTCGACATCACCGACGACGTGCTCGGCGTCGTCGAGCGCAGCGGGGTGCGCGAGGGGCAGGTGGTCGTCTACTCCCCGCACACGACCTGCGCAGTGATCATCAACGAGTACGAGCGCGGGTTCATCGAGGACTTCCAGGAGCTGATGGACGAGATCGCACCGCGCGAAGGACGTTCGTACCGGCACGACCTGCACGACGGCGAAGAGTTCCCGAACGGTCACTCGCATGTGCGCACCGCGCTTCTGTCGTCGACCTCGCAGACGATCCCGATTGTCGACGCAAAGCCGATGCTCGGCACGTATCAGCGGGTCTTCTTCTGCGAGCTCGACCGCGCGCGGCCGCGCAAAGTCTTTATCCAGGTGACAGGCGAGTGACGGTCGCTCGAGCGGTCGAGCAACCGAGCGCGTCGGCAATTCTCGCCAAGGCCCAGCACGAAAACTTCCCCGTCGCGTTGCGCTTCCTTCCGCGCACGCTGCGCACACGGCTGGAGGCGATCTACGGTTTCGCGCGTCTGGTCGACGATCTCGGCGACGAGTACGCCGGCGACAGGAACGCGGCACTCGATTGGCTGGAGCAGGACCTGGATCGTGCGTTCGAGGGTCGCGCCGAGCATCCGCTGCTGCAGCGCGTCACCGTCTTCGTGCGTGAGACCGGCGTCACGCGCGATCCGTTCCAGCGGCTGGTCGAGGCTAATCGCCAAGACCAGGTCGTGTCGCACTACGCGACGTGGGAGGAGCTTGCCCACTACTGCACCCTCTCCGCGAATCCCGTCGGCGAGCTCGTGCTGGCGAGTATCGGCGCGGCGACGCCGGAACGCATCGGCTGGTCGGACGACGTGTGCACCGCGCTGCAGCTGCTCGAGCATTTGCAGGACGTCGACGAGGACGCCGCGCGCGAGCGCGTCTATATCCCGGAGGGGGATCGCGCCGGCACGCTCGAACGCGCACATTCCCTTCTCGCATCGGGCATCCCGCTCGTCGGATCGCTGCGCGGCAGCGGCAAGCTCGCGGTCGCGGCATACGTCGGCGGCGGACGCGCAGCGGCGAACGCGCTCCAGCGCGGCGGCCGCTTCGCGGGCAACCGCGAACGCTTTGCGGAGACATGGCGGGTGCTGCGTGCAGCCCGCTGAGGCGTATCGCATCTGCGCGCAGATCGCGCGGGCGAGCGGCACGAGCTTCTACCGCGGCATGCGTGTGCTGCCGGAACCGCGGCGCGACGCGCTGTTTGCCGTGTACGCGTTCGCGCGCCGCGTCGACGACATCGCGGACGGCGATCTCCCGGGAGACGTGAAGCTCGCTGCACTCGCGAACCTTCGCGACCGTGCGGGCGACGATCCGGTCTTCGTCGCGCTCAGGGACGTGTGCGAGCGCTTCCCGATGCCGACGGACGCGTTCGAGGATCTGATCCTCGGCGCCGAGATGGACGTGCACGGGACACGCTTCGAGACCTTCGACGAGCTCGTCGTCTACTGCCGTCGCGTCGCCGGATCGATCGGGCGCCTGTCGGTGGGCATCTTCGGCGCGAGCGATCTTCCGAAGGCTCTCGCCCTCTCGGACGACCTCGGCGTCGCCTTTCAACTGACGAACATCCTGCGCGATGCCGGCGAGGATCTCGCGCAAGGGCGCGTCTACCTGCCACAGGAAGATCTCACCGCGTTCGACACCGGCATCGCCGCCGGCCCGCGCTTCGAGCGGATGATGAAGTACGAAGCGCTTCGGGCGGCTCGGTGGTACGCACAGGGCCTGCAGCTGTTGCCGCTGCTCGACCGGCCCTCGGTGACATCCGTTCGCGCGATGGCGATCGCGTATCGCCGCCTGTTGCGCCGCATCACACGCGATCCGGAGGCGGTGCTGACCACCCGTGTCTCGCTGCCGCCCTGGGAGAAAGGCTGGGTCGCCGCGCGCAGCCTCGTCGGAGTGGGCGCGTGAGCGACGCGATCGTTGTCGGCGGCGGGCTCGCCGGGATCACAGCCGCGCTCGACCTCGCGGATGCGGGCAAACGTGTGACGCTGCTCGAAGCGCGGCCGCGCCTCGGCGGCGCGACGTTCTCTGTCGAGCGCGACGGGCTCTGGATCGACAACGGCCAGCACGTCTTCCTTCGCTGCTGCACGGAGTACCGTGCACTGCTCGACCGGCTTGGCGTGACCGGCGAAACGCACTTGCAGTCGACGCTCGAGCTGCCGATCCTGCGCCCTGGCGGTCGTGTCTCGTATCTCCGCCGCGCGCCACTGCCGACGCCGTTCCATTTCGCGCCGTCGTTCGCGCGGTTCGGCGCTCTGTCGTTGCGTGACCGCGTGAAGCTGCTGCGCCCTGCACTCGAGCTGCAGCGCGCGTCGCTCGACGATCCATCACTCGACGAGCAGACGTTTGCGGCGTGGCTGAAGTCGCGCGGACAAAGCGAACGGGCCATCGACGCGATGTGGGATCTCTTCGGCCTGCCGACGCTCAACCTGCATGCGTCCGAAGCATCGCTTGCGCTCGCGGCAATGGTCTTCAAGACAGGGATGCTCGAAGACGCGGACGCCGCCGACATCGGCTACGCGACCGTGCCGCTGCAGCGCCTGCACGGTGACGCCGCCGAGCGAGCGCTCGCGGCGGCCGGTGTCGAGGTGCGCACAAAAGCGCGCGTCGGGTCGCTCGGTGAGCTCGACGCGGAGGCGATCGTGCTCGCCGTGCCGCACGACGTCGCGGCGGACCTGCTTCCCGACAATGCTCTTGCATCCGGGATTGAACTTGCGCGCCTCGGCGTTTCGCCGATCGTGAACCTGCACGTCGCCTACGACCGCCGCGTGTTGGAGCAGCCGTTCGCCGCGATCGTCGACAGCCCGCTGCAGTGGGTGTTCGACCGCACCGAATCGTCGGGACTCACGCGCGGCCAGCACCTCGCCGTCTCGCTCTCCGGCGCGGACGACTACCTCGAGCGCACGTCGGCCGACTTGGAGACGGAGTTCTTGCGCGAGCTCACGCGCGTCTTTCCCGCCGCGGCAAGTGCGAACGTCGAGTCGTTCTTCGTCACACGCGAGCCGCACGCCACCTTCCGCGGCGTTCCCGGCACGGCCAAGCACCGCCCCGGCGCCGCCACCAACATTTCCGGCCTCGTGCTCGCAGGCGCCTGGACGGACACCGGCTGGCCCGCGACGATGGAAGGAGCCGTGCGCAGCGGCCATGCCGCCGCCCGTGCAGCGCTCGCCGCGACGAAAGAGAAGGTGGCGGCATGACTACCGTCGAGTCGACGAGGACCGATGCTGCTGCCGCGCTCGAACGCGCAGTCGGTCGCCTGCTCGAGCTGCAAGACGCGTCGGGTTGGTGGAAAGGCGAGCTCGAGACCAACGTGACGATGGATGCGGAGGATCTGCTCGTACGGCAGTTCCTCGGCATCCGCACCGACGAACAGACCCGGCTGTCGGCGAACTGGATCCGCTCGCAGCAGCGCGACGACGGAACGTGGGGCAACTACTTCGGCGCGCCCGCGGACTTGTCGACGACGATCGAGGCGTATCTTGCGCTGCGGCTCGCGGGCGATCCCGCAGATGCCGATCACATGCGCCGCGCGAAGGAGTACGTGCTCGACGCGGGCGGCGTCGAGCGCGCGCGCGTGTTCACGAAGATGTGGCTCGCGCTGTTCGGGCTGTGGTCGTGGGACGACCTGCCCGCGATGCCGCCCGAGCTGATCTTCCTGCCGCCGTGGTTCCCGCTGAACATCTACGACTTCGCATGCTGGGCGCGCCAGACCGTCGCGGCGCTCACCGTGACGGCGGCGTACCGGCCGATGCGCTCCATCCCGGTGACGATTCACGAGCTGCGCACCGGCGACGCACCGCAGACGCGCCATCCGGTCACCGACTACTGGGGCCGCGCGTTCCTGCAACTGGACAAGGTGCTGCATCTCTACGAGCGCAAGCCGATCGCACCCCTTCGCCGCGCTGCGCTCCGGCGCGTGGAGAAGTGGATCGTCGAGCGGCAAGAGGCAGACGGCGGCTGGGGCGGCATCCAGCCTCCGTGGGCGTGGTCGCTGATCGCGCTCAACCTGCGCGGGTACGGCGTCGACCATCCGGTGATCGAACGCAGCCTCGCAGGGCTCGACCACTTCACGATCATCGAGGACGATTCGCGCCGGCTCGAGGCCTGCCAGTCGCCGGTGTGGGACACCGCGCTCGCGCTGATCGGGTTGCGAGACGCGGGGCTGCCGCCCGACGACCCGGCGGTCGAGCGCGCCGCGAACTGGCTACTGCGGGAGGAGATCACGCATCGCGGCGACTGGGCGGTGCGCCGTCCCGACTTGCCTGCGGGCGGCTGGGCGTTCGAGTTCGCGAACGACTGGTATCCCGACATCGACGACGCGGCGGAGGTCGTGCTCGCGCTGCGCCGTGCGGAGCAGTCGCCGCAGCTCGACTCGGCTGTGCGGCGGGGCGTCGAGTGGACGCTCGGCATGGCGTCGAAGAACGGCGGCTGGGGCGCGTTCGACGCCGACAACGTGCGCGCGATCGTGCGCCGGCTTCCGTTCTGCGACTTCGGCGAGGTGATCGACCCGCCGAGCTCCGACGTCACGGCGCATGTCGTCGAGATGCTCGCCGGCGAAGGGCTCGCGGATCACCCGCGCATGAGAAGCGGCGTCGACTTCCTGCTCGCCGAGCAGGAGTCGGACGGCTCGTGGTTCGGCCGCTGGGGCGCGAACTACCTCTACGGCACCGGCGCCGCTGTACCTGCGTTGGTTGCGGCAGGCTTGGAGCGTTCCCATCCTGCCATTCGCCGAGCAGTGCAGTGGCTCGCCGCGGTGCAGAACGACGACGGCGGCTTCGGCGAGGACATGCGCTCCTACCGCGACCCGGCGTGGCGCGGGAAGGGCGAGTCGACCGCGTCGCAGACGGCGTGGGCGCTGCTCGCGCTGCACGCGGCCGGCGAGAGCGGTGAGGTCACGCAGAACGCCGTCGACTGGCTCGTACGCACCCAGCTCCCGGACGGCGGCTGGGACGAGCCGTGGTACACGGGTACCGGTTTCCCGGGCGACTTCTTCATCAACTACCACCTCTATCGCCTCGTGTTCCCGGTAAGCGCATTGGGAAGGATCGTGGGCGGATGATCGTGCTCGCCGCACTGCGTTCCGAACAGGCAGCCTTGCGACTCGGGGGCGTGCGCGCCGTGCGCACCGGCATGGGAGTGAAAGCGGTGGCGCCGGAGCTCGACGGCCTGCCCGTCGCGGTGGCGGGAGTATGCGGCGCGGTCGACCCCGCGCTCGAGCCAGGCGACGTCGTCGTTGCGACGGAGCTGCTCGATGACGAACAGTCGATCACGCTCCCCGGCGCGGCGGCGCTCGCGCGCGGGCTCGCGCGGCGCGGACTACGCGTGTGGATGGGGCCGATCTTCACCGCCGACCGCATCCTCGACCCTGCAGAGCGCGCCGAGCTTCAGGCACGCGGCGTGCTCGCAGTCGACATGGAGTCGACCCGGCTCGTGCCGTCGAACGGGCAGCCGTTCGCGGTCGTGCGCACCGTTGTCGACGTCGCGGGCCGGCGCCTCGTCGATCCGCGCATGCTCACTGCGGGCGTGCGTGGGCTCGCAGCGTTGCGCAGGGTCGCGCCCGCGCTCGAGGAATGGGCGCGCGCGGCAGGTCCGCGGACGGTGCTGCTCGCGAGCCCGCGCTCGTTCTGCGCCGGTGTCGAGCGCGCGATCGAGATCGTCGAGCGCGCGATCGAGCAGCGCGGCGCGCCGATCTACGTGCGCAAGCAGATCGTCCACAACGTGCACGTGGTGGGCGACCTCGAGCGGCGCGGCGCGATTTTCGTCGACGAGCTCGGAGACGTCCCAGACGACGCGACCGTCGTCTTCTCCGCGCACGGCGTGTCGCCGCAGGTGAAGGCGGAAGCTGCGCGGCGCGGGCTCGACGTGATCGATGCAACGTGTCCGCTCGTGAACAAGGTGCATGCCGAGGCGCGCAACTTCGCGCGCGCCGGCAAGACGATCGTGCTCGTCGGCCATGAAGGCCACGAAGAGGTCGAAGGAACGACGGGCGAGGCGCCCGACAACATCAAGCTGGTCGAGCACGCCGAGGACGTCGCGTCGCTCGAGGTCGACGACCCGGACGAGGTCGCGTTCCTGACGCAGACGACGCTCGCCGTCGACGATGCGTACGAGGTGGTCGACGAGCTGCGTAAGCGCTTCCCGAAGCTCGTCGGGCCGAAGTCGGACGACATCTGTTACGCGACCCAGAACCGGCAGGTCGCGTTGCGCGCGGTTGCGCGCGACGCCGATCTGGTGCTCGTCGTCGGCTCCGAGAACTCGTCGAACTCCAAGCGGCTGGTCGAGGTGGCCGAGCGCGAGGGCACCCCCGGGCGGCTGATCGACGACGAGCGGGACATCGACCCTTCCTGGCTCGTCGGCCGCCGTACGATTGCCCTGACTGCAGGGGCTTCGGCGCCCGAGGAGCTCGTGCAGCGCGTTATCTCCACCCTGGGGGCCTTCGGTCCCGTTACGGTTGAGGACAGAACGGTCGGGCAGGAGTCGATCAAGTTCAATTTGCCGAAGGAGGTCGTGTAGGTGCCGGTTGCGCTTCGCCAGTCGGTTGCGGTTGGGCGGTATCTGCTCAGCCAGAAGCTCGCGGGGAACGACAAGTACCCGCTGCTCGTTGAGCTCGAGCCGCTGTTCCAGTGCAATCTCGCCTGCTCCTTCTGCGGGAAGATCCAGTACCCCGACCACATCCTCAAGCAGCGCATGCCGGTCGAGACCGCGCTCGACGCGATCGACGAGTGCGGCGCGCCGATGGTTTCGATCGCGGGCGGCGAGCCGCTCGTGCATCCCGAGGTGCACGTCATGGTCGAGGAGCTGATCAAGCGCAAGAAGTTCGTCTTCCTCTGCACCAACGGCATCCTCATGAAGAAGAAGATGGACAACTTCAAGCCTTCGCCGTACTTCGCGTGGGTCGTCCATTTGGACGGCATGAAGGAACGCCATGATCAATTTGTGGAGAGAGACGGGATATTCGACAAGTGCATCGAGGCGATCAAAGAGGCGAAGGAACGCGGCTTCCGCGTCAACACCAACACCACGTTCCTGAACACCGACACGCCGAAGACGGTGCGCGACGTGCTCGACTTCTTGAACGACGAGCTGCAGGTCGACTCGATGCAGATCTCGCCGGCGTACGCATACGAGAAGGCACCCGACCAGGAGCACTTCCCGGGTGTCACGCAGACGCGCAAGCTGTTCTCGGAGGCGTTCGCCGACGGCAAGCGCAAGAAGTGGCGGCTCAACCACACGCCGCTCTTCCTCGACTTCCTCGAGGGGAAGGTCGACTTCCAGTGCACGCCGTGGGGCATCCCCAGCTACTCGATCTTCGGCTGGCAGCGACCGTGCTATCTGATGAGCGACGGGTACGCGACGACCTACAAGGAACTGATCGAGGAGACCGACTGGTCGAAGTACGGCCGCGGCCACGACGAGCGTTGCAACAACTGCATGGCGCACTGCGGCTACGAGCCGAGCGCCGTGCTTGCCTCGACCAGCTCGCTGAAGCAGTCGCTGCGCGCCGTCTTCGCACGCTGACCTATGAATTGCCGGAGAACCTGCCGGTTCTCACGTTTCCTTTAGTTCCGCCGGGTACCAAGAGGGTGTGACCGCGCTCCGCCGCTCCCCCGCGAGCTTCGCCATCGTCGCCGTGGCCGCGGTTCTCGTCGCCACGTTCTCGGTGCGCGCGGCGTTCGCGCGCTCCTCGGCGGCCGGCGGCACCGGCGTCGTCGTCATCAACACGAACCTCGGCTACCAGGGCGGGCAGGCCGCCGGCACGGGGATGGTTCTGACGTCGAACGGTGAGGTGCTGACGAACAACCACGTGATCAACGGCGCAACGCAGATCGTCGCCGTCGTGCCCGGCACGTCGCATCGCTACGTCGCGAAGGTCGTCGGCTACTCCGTATCCAACGACGTCGCCGTGTTGCAGTTGCAGCACGCCTCAGGCCTGAAGACCGTGTCGCCGACGCAGACCAAGGCGACGGTCGGCGATCCCGTGCACGCGGTCGGCAACGCCGGCGGGCGCGGCACGCTCAGCACCGCCTACGGCACGATCAGCGCCCTCGCGCGGACGATCACCGCGAGCAACGACGAGGGCGCGTCCGAGACGCTGCGCGGGCTGCTCGAGGTGACCGCGGACGTCCAGCCTGGCGATTCCGGCGGCCCACTGCTCGACGGCTCCGAACGCGTCGTCGGCATGACGACCGCGGCGTCGCGCGGCAACTTCGGCTACGGCTACGCAGCCAACGTCTCGCCCGACGCGTACGCGATTCCGATCGCCCGGGCCATCTCGATCGAGAAGCTAATCGAGGCAGGCAGGGCATCGGCGACGATCCACATCGGCCCCACCGCATTCCTCGGTGTCGAAGTCGGATCTGCCGAGCGCTACGGCTTCAGCGGGGCGATCATCGGCGGCCTCGTGCCGAACGGCCCGGCCGCGAAGGCAGGGCTGCAGACGGGCGACGTGATTACCAAGCTCGGCAGCACCACGATCACGTCGCCGTCGACGATCACGAAGGTCGTGCTCTCGAAGAAGCCTGGTGCGAAGGTCTCGGTGACCTACCGCGACCCGTACAGCGGAAGCAAGTCCGTCACCGTGACGCTCGGCAGCGGCCCGCCGCAGTAACTAGGAGACGATCCAGGCGCGCGCGTCTTCGACCGTGCGGAACGTTCGGAACGCGATCGACGTGCGCGCGCGGATGAAGGATTCGAGCAGGCGGCCTGCGACGACGAAGATGTCGCGGCCGACGACGATCGCGACCTTCGACGGCTTCCCCTGCCGCAGCTGCCACGCCGCCTGGTCGGCGCGCTTGCGCAAATGTTCGGTGGTGAATCCGGTGAAGCCCGCCTCCCGGTGGTCGACCAGCACCTTGAGCCCCGCCCGGAAGTGCTCGTCGGCGAGCACCTTCTCGACCATGGCGTTCATCTCGGGGACGGTTGCCGAGCCGGAGGTCCGGATGAAGAGGTCTTCGGCGTCTCCGCCCCAGGTGAGTTCGTATTCCACGTGGTTGCTCGCAGCTCGGTCAGGGCGTCTGCGGCCGCAACCACACCCCACCTCCCGCACTATGGCAGCACAGACGCAGGTGCCGCGCAATCCCGCGACCGGGTGGTGCCGGTAAGTACCCCCAGCGGGATTCGAACCCGCGCTACCGGCGTGAAAGGCCGGCGTCCTAGGCCACTAGACGATGGGGGCGCGAGAGGAGGGTACCGTTGCCGCGTGAGGCGCTCTTGACCACCTCGGCTGCAACGGTCTCGCTGCTGCGGTGGCTGCGCCGCCAGTTGCGCGTGCCGTCGCCGGAGCGCGAGCACCTTGAGGCAGCGATTGCAAACGACGATCCGAGGGAGGCTCGTCGCATCGTGGCGCGAATGCCGTTCAACGATGCGCAATTGCGGCATGTCGAGCGTTTGCTCGACGAGTGGGAACGCGACACCCTCTAACTCATTTGCAATGGTGTCGTCCGTGACTGTCGTGAGGGGGTTCACGACGTCGCTGGCGATCGTTGCCGCTGCGCTGGTGCTCGCGGGTGGCGCGCCGGCGACGCCGCCGGTTCCAGGCGAGGCTCAAGCGTTTGCCGCGGTGAAGCATTCGCGCCTCGGCCCAACGGACAAAGCGGCGTATCGCGGCGAGATCGCACGCGCCGCGCACCTGGCGCGCACGCTTCCCGGCGGGCGCTGGCAGCACGTCGTGAGCGCGCTCGAGCAGTTTTCGGCGTTCCAGAAGAAGCTGACGAAGCAGCGCGCGTTGATTCTCTTCGGACAGTTGAAGGCGAACGACGACTACTTCGCGCACCACTTCGCGCCGAAGGACAAGTACGACTTCGTCGGCGACGACGGCATCGTCTATCGCTACTTCGCGGGACACTCCTTCGAGTTCCATCCACTCGCGAACTTCGGCCGCCTGAACGCGTTGGTCGCGGCAAACAACGCGGACGGCGCGCAACAACTCGCGGATGCGCTGATCGCGCGCGGCGTGTACCAGCACGGCGGCGGGGTCGGCTTCGAATACGAGTTCTCGTTCGGCGGCGGACATCCGCCCTGGCTGTCCGGCATGGCGCAGGCGGTTGCCGCGCAGGCGTTCGCCGGAGCCGCATCGCTCGTGCCGGACGAGGCGGGCGCATATATGCGCGAGGCGCACGCCGCATACGTCGTCGTGCCGCGCCTGCTGGTGAAAGTCGCCGCCGGCCCGTGGATCCGGCTCTATGCGTTCAGCTCGCTGCCGGTCTTCAATGCGCAGCTACAGACCGTGCTCTCGCTCAACGCGTACGCAAGCGCAGCGAAAAACAGCGCAGCGTCGTCGCTCGCCGCGCGGATGCAGACGTCGGCCGCCGAGATGATCGGCCGCTTCGATACCGGCTACTGGACGTACTACTCATTGGCACACGACCCTTCGCCGCTCGACTACCAGCAGTTCGTCGTGCAGCTCCTGCACAAGCTCGCACCGCTCGACCAGCGTTTCGCAGCGGCTGCACAGCGCATCGGCCAGTATCAGTCGCAGCCACCGGCGTTCCAGGTCGCGAACAGCGCGGTCGGCACGATGAAGTTCTGGCTGTCGAAGCCGTCAACCGTGCACATCGTGAGCGCGGCCGGTCCGGAGAAGTCGCTCAGCCTCGTCGGCGGCTGGCACACGATCGCCTGGAAGCTGCCGAAGCACCCCGGCTTCTATCCGATCGCGGTGAGCGCAACCGACTGGGCCGGCAACAACGCGTCGTTCCAACCGCTGCCGATCGTGCACGCGAGCTCGGCCGGGACGAAGTCGAACGCGCGGCGGAAGTCCGACGCGGGGGCGGCGGCCGTCCCCGCGCTGTCGATCGGCGCCGGTATCGACGACCCGAGCGGGCTCGACGCTGCGAAGTCGCTTGGCCTGCGCGTCGTGCGCATGAACCTCACGTGGCCGACGGACGCGACGACGCCCGATCCCGGCGTGGTCGCGATGCTGCAGAGCGTGCCGGGCGTGATCCTCGAGCTCCAGGTGAATCCGTTGCCGGCCGACCCGACCGCGCTCGCGCAGTACGCAGCATCGCTCGCCCAGCAGCTGCCGTCGCTGCGTGACCTGATCCTTGCACCGGCGCCGAGCGCAGCGACTGCTGCCGCGTACGCCGGCGCATTCGCCACGGTGCGCAGCGCCGTGCAGGCGGTCGCACCGATCCCGGTCGGCGTGGCGATCGACGGGTCCGCTGCGCCGAAGTCGACGGTCAGCGCGCTCGGTCGCTCGCTCGGCGCCGACGTTCCCGACGTCGTCGCGTTCAGGCCGGCACCGGTCGCCGCGACCAACCAGTGGACAGCGACGCAGACCACGCCACTCGTCACCGCGCTGCAGGCTGCGTTCGGAGCCGTCCCGCCGGTGATCGTCGACGGGCTCGCGGAGCCGACATCCGCAACACAGGGCGCGCAGTACGTCGCGGCGATCAACGCGGCCGCGTGCTCGACGAACGTGCAGGCGGTGATCGTCGACCGCCTGGTCGACAGCGTCGACGGTTCCGCGACAACCGGCCTCTACGAGTCCGACGGAACAGCCAAGCCGGCGGCCGCGCTCGTCAAAGCCGCGGCCGGACCGGCACAGCGCGGCATCGTCGTCTGCCCCGGTCTCGCGGTCGACGCCGCAGCGACGTCCATCACCTACCCGACGGCGCTCGACCCGGCGACCGCAGCATCGGTCACGTTCGGCTGCGCTCGCGACTGTCTGTATCTCGTGTCGCTCGTGGACGCGTCGGGGAAGCCGGTTGTCGCGCGCCGCGGCTCGCTGAAGGGCGGCGCGGCGCCGGCCGTGGTCGGCTTGCCGAAGGCGGCGCTCGGAGCGGGCAGTTACACGATCGACGTGCGGCTCGTGAACGCGGTCAACCCCGGCCAGGTCGCACAGCTGACGAGCCCGGTGCTGTCGGTCGGCTAGCGCTGCTTGTGCACGATCTGCAAGCCCCACGCCTCGCCCGAGGCGAAGAGCTCGTCGGCGTCGACCTCGTCGGCCCAGCCCAGGAAGTGCAGCTCGGGCTCGTCCTCGGTCGACCCGTAGAGCGCGGCGCGGCCCGCGTCCTGCGCGGCGAGCAGATCGTCGCCACGCTCGAGTGCAGCGAGCCGCTCCTCGACCGCTGACCCTTCCGCGTACCCTTTCCCCATCCGGGGAGCGTACTCCCCGTGGGCCGGTAGCTCAGTTGGTAGAGCAGGGGACTTTTAATCCCAAGGTCGCAGGTTCGATCCCTGCCCGGCCCACTTTCTGGACATTGCGTAAAGCCTCAGGCGTGACGAGCCGGTAGAAGACCTGACCAAGAGCCGCTAATTCCCCAACGAGTTTGGCTCGCTGCTCTGAGGCGGGCTTCCGTCTGGCAGGCGCGCTTGCTTCTGACGCGGCGTCAGGTTCTAGCATCAACTCAATGGGCGATTCCGAGACGAAGGACCCCTCGCAGCAAGCATGGAAGGTGGGTGCCCTCGCCGAGGCGACCGGTCTCACCGTGCGTGCCTTGCATCACTACGACCACATTGGGCTGCTTCGCCCTTCCCGGCGAACGGATGCAGGCCACCGGCTCTACACCGCCGACGACGTGACGCGGTTGTATCGGATCCGGTTGCTGCGACGTCTCGGAGTCCCGCTCGAGCAGATCGGCGACGTCCTCGAAGACCCCGAGTGGCAGTTGGCACCCGCCCTCGAACGGCACCTGGCTGACACCCAGCACAGAGCGGCGATCACAGCACGGCTGTGTACCCGTCTGGCGAGCATGGTCTCGGAACTCACCCGACACGACCACCCCGCGCCGGACCGACTGTTCGCAACCCTGGAGGAGATGACCATGCTCGACAACACCGTCCACAGCACCACGAGCCTGCTGGTCTACGACGATCTCGCTGCAGCACACGAGTACCTCGTGCGCGTGTATGGCCTTACTCCCGGTCCGCTCGAGCGGAACGCTGACGAGCAGGCAGTCCATGGGGAAGTCCGAGCCGGTGGCCAGGTGATCTGGCTGCACCCTGCGTCGAAGGACTATCAGTCGCCCCGGTCTCTCGGCGCCGTCACCGGTATGACCGTGATAGCCGTCGACGACGTCGACATGCACCATGCGCGCAGCACTCAAGCCGGGGCGGAGATCGTCGAGGAACCAGTCGACCAGCCCTACGGAGTTCGCGAGTACGGTGCGCGAGATCCGGAGGGGCATCTCTGGTACTTCCACTCGCCGCTCGATTAGAGAGAGCAGCGATAGCTAATGCGCCGTCATACGAACGGCGGGTGTGGCACGCCGCGACGAGAGGTCCTTGTGGTTGAACCCGTTACGCGTCGGGATCAGTCAACGCTCAGCGGCTCGCCTCGGAGCGCGCGGTTTGCGCAATGTCTGGTTCCGCCCATCTCAACGATCAAGGGAGATCGCCTGATCGTTCGTGAGGCCACCAGGACTCTCGGTAACTCATCCGCTAGACCGTGAAGGAATGTCCGCCGATAGCGGCCGCGAATCCACCGGTTCCGCGAGCTGGGGTCGGATGCGGACGAGCAGAGCAACGGCGACCGCTGCCATGAGCGTGCCGCCGGCGACGAATGTCGCGCGCGGGCCCAGCAGACTGCCGGCAGCGCCCCCGATTGCGAGGGCGACGATCTCGGAGCTTCGGACCATCGCGTTGACGCGCGCGAGCACCTGCCCGCGGAACGACTCCGGCGTCCGGTGCAGCACGAGCGTACTGACGTCGGCGTTCAGCACTCCGTTGGCGACACCGAGGGTCGCCCAGGCGAGCGCGAACGCCCAGACGGTCGGCGCAAGCCCACCGAACACGAGGGCGAGTGCGAGCGCAAGCGCGGCCGCGGCGGCGCGCAGGGCGCGTCTCGGGTCAGGAGCGGATCGGCCGGCAGCGACTGCGCCGACGACGAGTCCGGCCGCGAGCAACCCCGCGAGCAGGCCGAAGGCGGTCGGGCTCGCTCGCAACGAGCCACGGACGAGGAAGACCTCGACAACGTTCGTGACACCGCCGACGAGGACAAGAGCACAGACGCCGACGACCAGCGGCCAGAGGAGCGCGTCCGCTCGCAACGAGAAGGCTGG
>DASUKC010000124.1:0-23404 GCA_036278975.1 Gaiellaceae bacterium | reverse complement strand
GGCGTCGGGCGTCGAATGCCAGCGCACCGTCGACGACAACCCTTCGAGCGCGCGCACGAACACCGCAAGCTCGAGGTACACCGCGGCGACGCGATGCGCGGCGACCTGCACGCCGGCCCGCTCGAGCACCGGCTGCCAGTCGACGAGCTCCGCCGGACCGGGCTCTCCGAACCACGAGCGACCTTCGGCCTGGTCGGCTTCCAACTCGAGCAGGTAGCGACCGAGCGGTTTCTCCAACCCTGCGACGGCCGTCTCGACACGGTCAGCTGCACGCCGCAGCGCCGCCTGCCGCCTTCCCGGGGTGCTTGGATCCGGCTCACCGCGCGCCCACCGCTCGAGCAGCCGGCAGAACGCGAGTGCCGACACCTCGACCGCAGTGAGCTGGCCGATCAACCGCGCGGCCGTCGAATCCTCGACCGCGTGCGCACTGATCGCCTGCGCCCAGTCCGGATGCGCAGTGGTGGTCATACCTCGACGACGACGGGCAGGATCATCGGCCGCCGGTGCGTGCGGTCGTAGATCAGCTGGCCGATGCCGTCGTGGATGTGCTCCTGAATCAACTTGATCTCGCGCACGTCGTCTTCCAGCAGCTCGCTGACGATCTCGTGCGCTTCTTGCCGCATCTCGGCGAGTAGCTCCTCCGACTCCGCGAAGCCACGCGCGATCAGCTCCGGTTGCGACGCGCTGCCGTCCGAAAGCGTCGTCACGACGATCAGCACGCCGTCCTCCGAGAGATGGCGTCGGTCGCGCAGCGCAACGTCGGAGATGTCCCCCACTCCGAGGCCGTCGACGAACGTGACGCCCGCCTCGATGCGATCCACGATCCGCGCACCCTCACGTGTCAGCTCGACGACGTCCCCGTTCTCGGCGATCACGATCGACGAGGCGGGAACGCCGCTCTCCTGCGCGATGCGTGCGTGCGCGGCCTGCATGCGGTATTCGCCATGAATCGGCATCAGCGCCTTCGGCCGGACCAACCCGATCAGCGTGCGCAGCTCTTCCGCACGCGCGTGACCAGAGACGTGCACCGGGGCGTTCTCCTCATGCAGCACCTCTGCGCCGTTGCGCGTGAGGCGGTTAATTGCGTCGTGGACGCGCAGCTCGTTTCCCGGCACCGGCCGCGCGGAGATGATCACGGTATCGCCGCGCTCGACCTTCACCTGCGGATGGTCGTTGTACGCGATGCGCGTCAATGCCGACAGCGGCTCACCTTGGGAGCCCGTACAAAGGATCATCTGTTCGTTCACCGGAATCTGCTCGAGATCCGTCGGCTTCACGATCATGTTGTCCGGCACATCGATGTAGCCGAGGTTGCGCGCAACATTCATGTTGCGGCGCATCGACCGGCCGACGACGGCAACCTTGCGACCCGACTCGATGCCGACGTCGATCGCCTGCTGCATGCGGTGGATGTTCGACGCGAAGCTCGAAATGAGGATGCGTCCCTGGCGCACGGGGATCAACTGGCGGAACGCCTCGCCGACGACACGCTCGGACCGCGTCAAGCCGGGGCGCTCGGCGTTTGTCGAGTCGCCGAGCAGCAGATCGACGCCGCGGTTACCGAGCTCGGCGAGCTTGCCGACATCGGTGCGCAAACCGTCCACCGGAGTGTGGTCGAGCTTCCAGTCGCCGGTGTGGAAGACGCGACCCGCGCTCGTCTCGATGCAGATGCCCATCGCATCAGGGATCGAATGGGCCATGCGGACGAACTCGAGCCGGAACGGCCCCAGCTGCACCGGCTCGCCGTCGGGATCCGCCTCGCGCAGCTCGGCGCTGCGCAGCAGACCGTGCTCGTCGAGCTTCGATTTCACCAGCCCAAGCGTCAGCCGCGTGCCCCAGATCTCGTCGACGCGCACGTCGCGCATGAGATACGGAAGCGCGCCGACATGATCCTCGTGGGCATGCGTCAGCACGACCGCGCGCACGGGACGGTCTTCGAGGTAGCTCATGTCCGGCAGGATCAGATCGACGCCGAGATGCTCGTCGCGCGGAAACGCCAGGCCGGCGTCGACGACGATGCGCTCGTCGCCGAGCTCGTACACGGTCATGTTCTTGCCGACCTCGCCGAGGCCGCCGAGCGGGATGATCCTGAGCGCGTCAGCCATAGGCGGGCAGTGTAGGTGGCCTATGGCGTTAGCCGGTTGCGATCCCGTGGAAAGAGTGTGGCTTCTCGGACGTTGCCGAGCCCAAGCACCTGTGCCGTGAACCGCTCGAGCCCGATCGCAAACCCGCCGTGTGGCGGCATGCCGTAACGAAAGGCGTCGAGATACGTGCCGAACGCAGCGGGGTCGAGACCACGCGCCTCGAGCGCTGCGACGTAGTCCGCATAGAGGTGCAGACGCTGGCCGCCGGTCACGATCTCGAGCCCACGGTAGAGCAGATCGAAGCCGTTCGACCATTCAGGTCGTTGCGGATCTGGGTGCGTGTAGAACGGCCGCTTCGCCGTCGGAAACCCTTCGACAAACACGAGCTCGCCGTGCTCCTCGCAGATACGGCGCTCGTCCTCGGGTGCGAGATCAGGCTCGTGGCCGGTGCGGACATCCTCGAAGCGGACGACTGCAGCCTTGCTCGGCGCCGTGCCACCGGCCGCTTCGATCATCGCAGCGATCACCGTGCGCGCCACTTCCATCACGTCGCGGTGATCACGGATGAAGCCGAGTTCCACATCCAGCGACACGTACTCGGAGAGATGCCGGCCGGTCTCGTGAGGCTCTGCGCGAAACACCGGGCCGACCTCGAACACGCGCTCGAACACGCCGACCATCGTCTGCTTGTAGAACTGCGGGCTCTGCGCGAGAAAGGCCTCGCTGCCGAAGTAGTCGACGCGAAACAGGTTCGCGCCGCCCTCGGTGGCAGTCGCGACGAGTTTCGGCGTCTGGATCTCCGTGAAGCCGAGCTCGCCAAGCGTGCGACGGAACGCGGCAACCGCACGCGCGGCGGCAGCAAAGCGCTCGCGTACCGCGGGATGGCGCAGCGCAACCGGCGCGTGGTCGAGACGGAACGGCAGCGTCTCCTTCGGCTCGGGCCGATGCAGTTCGAGTGGCGGTGCTTCGGCAGGCTCAGCAATCACCGTCACCGTTGCGTCGTGCAGTTCGAGCTGCGGTTCGGTGACGACACGTCCGCGCACCTCGAGCACGGTTTCCGGCAGCAACTCGACAGGTTCCTGCAGCACCACCTGCGCGAGACCCATGCGGTCGCGCAGCACGAGAAACGAGACGTTGGCCAACCGCCGCTGCCGGTGCAGCCACCCTTGGAGCAGCACTTCTTCGCCGGCATGCACGGCGAGCTCACTTGAAAGAACACGTTCCACGCTCGACACCTCCCTTGGAAATCGCCTAGGGGGTGCGGGCGGAAAGGCGTTCCGCGGTGCCACCGCACTTCGCTGAGTGATCTCAGCCTCTTGTCGTGCTCGTCGGCTCGCGGGGCGTCACTCCCGGTCTATGCCGCGTGTCTTTAAAGAGATGCAGCCTAAGAGTAGACGAGCAGCCCGAGGCGTTCCAGGCAGGCGCGCACAGCTTCGGTCTCTTCCTCGGTGGCCGGGACCATCGGCAGCCGGAAGCCGCCGACGTTGTGGCCGAGCAGCGCGAGTGCGGTCTTGATCGCGATCGGGTTCGTCTGCACCTTCAGCAGGTCGTATGCAGGTGCGAGCTCGCGGTCGATCTCACGCGCACGCTCGAGATCACCGGCGCGAGCGGCGCGCACCTGCTCCGCGACTTGCGGGCCGACGACATGCGTATGCACGCAGATCCCGCCGACGCCGCCAAGCTCGAGGAACGACTGCAGGATGTTGTCGTCGCCGGCGAGCAGCTCGAGTCCGGCGTCGACGATGTGCTTTGCCTCCGCCAGATCGTCGTGCGCCTGCTTGACCGCTTTGACCGTCGGAATCTCCGCCAGCCGCGAGATGGTGTCCGGTTCGATGTTCACGACGACGCGAGCCGGGATGTTGTAGGCGACAATCGGCCGGTCGCTCACTTTCGCGATCTCCTCGAAGTGCGCGACGATCGCCCGCTGCGGCGGCTTGTTGTAGTACGGCGTCACGACGAGGAACGCGTGCGCGCCCGCTTCATGTGCCTGCTCGGTCAGGTGCACCGAATGCGCGGTTGAGTACGTGCCGGTGCCGGCGATCACCGTCTTGTCGGGCACGGCTTCCAGCGCGGCGCGCAAGAGGTCGAGACGTTCGTCGTCGGAGAGCGTCGGGCTCTCGCCCGTCGTGCCGGCGACGACGACGCCGTCGGAGCCGTTGTCGCAGAGGTGGCGCGCGAGGCGCTGGTACGCGTCGAAGTCGATCGAGCCGTCGTCGCGGAACGGGGTGACGATCGCGGTGAACACGCCTGCGGGCATCACAGGAGGATACTGCGCGGCATGGCTCGCTTCCTGCTCGTACACGGCGCCTGGGGCGGCGGCTGGGTCTGGGACGACGTTGCCGCGGCGCTGTCGCAGCGCGGCCACCACGTGGAGGCGCCCGACCTCCCGTGTGAAGAGCTTGACCTGACTCAGCTCGACTACGCCGCAGCGCTCGGGCCGCACGGCGACGCGATCGTCGTCGGCCACTCACTCGCCGGGCAGACGATCGCCCATGTCCCCGCACGACTCCGCGTCTACGTCGGCGCGATCGTGCCGACGGTGCATCGTCTTTCCGCCGCTTTCACGCCGGCGTTCGGTGGAATGGAGCGCGACGACGAAGGACGCTCGTACTGGCCAGACATCGAGATCGCTCACGCACGTCTCTTTCCCGACTGCACGCGCGAACAGGTCGAGGCCGCCCTACCCCGTATGCGACGGCAGGCACCGATCGGTGCGCTGCGTGCCGATCTCGCCCCGGGCGACGTCGTCGTCGTGACGACGCAGGACGCAGTGATCAGCCCGGACTGGCAGCGGGCGCAGCCGCTGCGATCGCTCGAACTGGATGCCGGCCATTTCCCGATGCTCACCCAGCCCGGCGAGCTGGCCGATCTGCTCGACTCGCTCGCCTAAAGCAGTGCTTCGAGACCCACCGTCACGCCGGCGGGCAGCGTGTGCAGCTTCTCGAGCGCGAGCAGCACGCCCGGCGCGTACGCCGCGCGCGAGGTCGCGTCGTGGCGGATCGTGAGCAGCTCGTCTTCGCCCGCGAGCAGGACTTCCTGGTGCGCATTCAGGCCAGGCAGCCGCACGGAGTGGATCGGCGCACCTCCCATCCGTTCCGCAGTCGCCTTCGCCGTGCCTGACGGTGCGTCGACCTTCTCGACGTTGTGCAGCTCGATGATCTGTGTGTCGGACAACCTAGTGGCCGCCTGCTCGGCGAACTGCATCATCAGCACGGCGCCGATCGCGAAATTCGGCGCATAGAAAACTGGCACGGGCGCGTCGCGGAACTCGTCGACCTCCCAGCCGCTCGTGCCGACCACGCACGGCACACCCGCTGCAACCGAAGCGCGGACGTTCGCGGCGACCGCGTCGGGACGCGTGAAGTCGATCATCGCCTCCGCCTCGTCGAGTGAATCGACAAGCGTGTGTCCGGCCTCCTCGAGCAACGGAAGGATGGCGCTGCCCACCTTGCCGCCTTTCCCGTTGAAGAAGATCTTCACGCTGCGCGCGCAAGGTCGGGCGTGACGCGCGCGACCGCCGAGACGAATCGGTCCTGATCCGGCCCGATGCCGGCGGCGGAAATGAGCGCCGGATCGAGCAACGTCCGCGCGAGCGCGCAGACGGATTCGATCTCGACCGCATCGATCTCGGCGATCAGCCGCTCCATCGAGAGCAGCTCCGAGTCGGAGATCAGCGTCTTGCCGAGCCGGTTCATGCGCGTCGACGTCGACTCCATCGACAGCAGCAAGCGGCCCTTCAGGTTCTCCTTCGCCCGGTCGAGCTCGCGTGGCTCGAGATTGCCGCCGCCGATGTCTGCGATCTGCTCGGCCGCGATCGCGAGCGCGTCCGCGAGGTTGTCCTCGCGCGTGCCGAGATAGATCCCGATCTGGCCGGTGTCGGTGTACTGCGAGATGAACGAATAGACCGAGTACGCCATGCCGCGCTTCTCGCGAATCTCCTGGAACAGGCGCGACGACGCCGAGCCACCGAGGATCGCGTCGAGCAACGACGCGGCGAAGCGCCGCTTGTCGGAACGCGAGATGCCTGGCGCGCCGAGACAGACGTGGTACTGCTCGGTGTCTTTTCGCTGGAAGCGCAGCCGCGGCGGCGGCGCTTCGACGAGTGCGGGCCGCATGTTTGCGCCGCCTTCGCGCGCGACCGCGCGCCGCTCCAGGGCGCGGTTGACGAGCTCGACCACGCGCTCGTGCGTCACGTTCCCGGCGGCGGCGACAGCGATGTTGCCGGGTACGTACAGCGTGTCGTGGTAACCGGCGATGTCGTCGCGCGGAATCGTCGAGATGACGTCGGCGGTGCCGATGACGGGACGCCCAAGCGGGTGGTCGCCGAACACTGCTTCGGAGATCAGGTCATGCACGAGCTCCTGCGGTGTGTCCTCGTACATCGCGATCTCTTCGACGACGACCTCGCGTTCCGTCTCGAGCTCCGCGAACGCCGGCGAGAACACCATGTCGCTCATCACGTCCATCGCGGTCTCGAGATGGTGGTCGGGCACGCGTGCGTAGACGAGTGTGTGCTCGCGCGACGTCGCCGCGTTCAACTCACCACCAAGGCCGTCGAAGATCTCGGCGATGTCGAGCGCGCTGTAGCGGTCGGTGCCCTTGAACAACAGGTGCTCGATGAAGTGCGTGACGCCCGCCTGGCGCGGCTCCTCGTCGCGTGAACCCGCGCCGATCCAGTAGCCAACCGCGACGGAACGCACATGGTCGAGCGGCTCGGAGATCACACGCTCGCCGGAGTCGAGCTCGGTCAGGGTCCAGTTCTGCACGCGGGGATGGTAGGTGCCTGGCACCAATTGGTGCCAGGCACTCACCGTCTTCTTATTCGCTGCGCGACTCTTCGCGGCGGGGGCCGCGGCCACGCGGACCACCGCGGCGATCGCCGCCACGAGGACGCTCTTCACGAGGCTCGCGCGGCGGTGCATCCTTCGCCCGCTCGACGAGCTCCTCGGGCGTCACCATCGCGCCGTTCTCGTGCTTCAGCACGAGCTTCAACCCGATGCGCCCACGCGCCTTGTCGACCTCCTGCACGAGCACGTCGAGGATGTCGCCACGCTGGATGACGTCCTCGATGTGGTTCACGCGGCCGGGGCCGACATTCGACACGTGCAGCAGTCCGTCCGTGCCCTTCTTCAGCTCGACGAACGCGCCGAAGTCGGTCGTCTTCACGACGCGACCCGTGTACTGGTCACCGACCTCGGGCTCCTTCGTCAGAGCTGCGATTGCCGCAACGGCTGCGTCGCCCTTCGTGCCCTCGGTTGCGTAGACGAGGATCGTCCCGTCTTCCTCGATGTCGATCTGCACTTCGTACTCGGCTTCGAGGCCACGGATCGTCTCACCGCCCTTGCCGATCACCATGCCGATGAACTCAGGGTTGATCTGGATCGTCTGGATGCGCGGTGCGTGCTCTGCGAGCACGGTGCGCGGCTCAGAGATCGCCTGCAGCATCCGGTCGAGGATCGATTCGCGTGCGCTCTTCGCTTGCGCGAGCGCGCGCTGCATGATCTCGCGGCTGACGCCGGTGATCTTGATGTCCATCTGCAGAGCGGTGATGCCCTCCCGGGTGCCGGCGACCTTGAAGTCCATGTCGCCCAGGTGGTCTTCCGCTCCCTGGATGTCGGTGAGGATGACGTAGTCGTCGCCCTCCTTGACGAGCCCCATCGCGATGCCGGAGACGGGCGCCTTGATCGGCACACCGGCGTCCATCAGCGCGAGCGTCGAGCCGCAGACCGAGCCCATCGACGACGAGCCGTTCGACTCGAGCGTCTCGGAGACGAGGCGGATCGTGTAGGGGAAGTCTTCCGCCGGCGGGATGACCGCCTCGAGTGCGCGCTGAGCGAGTGCGCCGTGGCCGATGTCGCGGCGCTTGGGGCCGCGCATCATCCCGGTCTCGCCCACCGAGTACGGCGGGAAGTTGTAGTGGTGCATGTAGCGACGGTCTTTTTCGAGCGACAGATCGTCGATGCGCTGCCCTTCCTTCGCGGTGCCGAGCGTGAGCAGCGTCATGATCTGCGTCTGCCCGCGCGTGAAGAGCGCCGAGCCGTGCGTGCGCGGCGAGACCGAAACCTCGCACGCGACCGAACGAATCTGCTCTTCGGTGCGACCGTCGGGGCGGCGCTTGTCGACGGCGATCTTCTTCCGGACCAAGTCCTTGTAGATCGCGTCGCACGCCTTCTTGACGTAGCTCTTGGTGAGCGCGTCCTTGACGACAGGCTCGCCGTCGGTCGTGGCCGGCCCAACCGGGAACGGCAGCTTGACCGTGTCGACGATGCGCTCGTAGAGCAGGTGCCGCTTCGCGGACTTCAGCTCCTTCGAGTCCTGCTCGGCCTCGGTCAGCTCGCGCAGGTCGCTCTCGAACTGCTCGCGAACCGGCGTCTCGACAGCGGTGGAGCGTTGCTTCTCGAGCACCATCGCCAGCGACATGCGGACCTGCTGTTCCTTCAGCACATCGGACTCGGTCGAGCCCATCGACAGCGCGCCGACTTCCTTGCCGACGATGTCGTCGACGATCGCGGCGCCTTCGCGGAGACCCTGCTCCTGGATGCGCGTCCAGATGTCGTGGCCGTACTGCGACTCGATGCGCTCGGTGGTAGCCGAATCGAGCCACTTGGCCTTGCCCATCTTCGAGCGCAGCTCTTCCTGCGCCTCGCAGAGCTTCACGATCTCGCGATGCGCGATGTCGAGCGCCTCGAGGATCTTCTCCTCGGGGATCTCGCTACCGCCGGCCTCGACCATCGTCAGGCCGTCCTTCGTGCCGACGACGATCAGGTCGAGCGACGATTCCTCTTCGCTCGCCTGGAGCGTCGGGTTGATGACGAGCTCGCCGTCGATCAGACCCACGCGCACGGCACCGATCGGGCCGAGGAACGGCATCGGCGAGATCAGCAACGCGGCGGAGATGCCGTTGATCGCAAGGATGTCGTGCGGCACCACCATGTCGGCGGACAGCACGGTGCCGATGCACTGCACCTCGTTGCGATAACCCTTCGGCCAGAGCGGCCGGATCGGGCGGTCGATCATGCGCGCGGTGAGAATCGCCTTCTCGGTCGGGCGACCTTCGCGCTTGAAGAAGCCGCCGGGGATCTTCCCCGCGGCGTACATCCGCTCTTCCACATCCACGGTGAGCGGGAAGAAGTCCGCGCCCTCGCGGGGCTCGGTGCGACCCTGGGCAGTTGCCAGGACCATCGTCTCGCCGGAACGCACGACGACAGCGCCGTCGGCTTGCTTGGCGAGCTTGCCGGTCTCGAAGGTGATGGTCCCGCCACCGACCTCGACCGACACGGAAACGGGCTGCGCGGTGTGCTCAGCCTCGATGATGCTCATGAGTTTTCGTCCTCCACTCTTCTTTTATGCAGTGAGAAGGGTGGAGATTGGATCAACGCCCCCACTGTTCAAAAAGACAGCCGTGCGAGGCGCTCATCCAAGCTCCACCCTTCGATGACGGAGCTAGCGGCGCAGGCCGAGCTCCTTGATGAGGGCGCGATAGCCCTCGATGTCCTTCCGCTGGAGGTAGGTGAGGAACCGGCGGCGACGGCCGACCAGCTTCAGCAACCCACGGCGGGAGTAGTGATCGTGCTTGTGCGTACGGAGATGCTCGGTCAGCTCGTTGATCCGCTGGGTCAGCATCGCGATCTGCACTTCCGGCGAGCCGGTGTCAGTCTCGTGCTTTCCGAACTTCTCGACGTGCGACAGCTTCTCTTCCTTGGTGAGGGTCATGCCCTTCCTCTCTGTAGTGAACGCCCGAGTCCCAGACAGCCGCGAAGGAAGACGCGAGCAGCCGGGGCTGGGTCGGCCAGTAGGGTAGCGGATTCGTGTTGGAATCGAGGTTTTTCGAGGTTTGCGAGACCGCTGCAGCCGGCTGGGAGGTGCCGGCGCTGGCCGTCGGCGTGCTCTCCGGCGGGCGGGCAGAGACCTGCGCCGTCGGCTGCGACGTCGCGACGCGGTTCACGATCGCGTCGATCACCAAGCCGTTCGTCGCGCATCTGGCGCTCGAACTGCTCGAACTCGACCAGCCGACCGGGATCTGGCCGGACGACGTGCAGATTCGTCACCTGCTCGCGCACACGAGCGGCTACGACTGCGAGCTCTCGGTACCGACGAGCACGTTCGGCGAGAGCGACGACGCGCTTGCCCGTTGCGCGGCGGAGCTGCCGGGAGTGCGGCGGCTGGTCGGTGCGGACGAGCTCTGGTCGTACGCGAACAGCGGCTACTGGCTGACGGGGTATCTCGCAGCCGTTCGCGCCGGTTCACCGTTCGAAGACACGCTCGCGAACCACGTCATCGGTCCTGCGGGTCTCGAGGCGACCGACTTCGGGCGGCCCGACGTCGAAGGCACCGGCGACGACGCGGACGCCGGCCCGTATCCGCGCGCGCGGCGTCCGTCCGGCGGCCTCACGTCGAACGTCGTCGATCTCCTCCGCTTCGCGCAGTGGCACCTTGCCCATCCGTTCTCGTGGCGCATGCGCACCGTCACCGCGAAGCCGGTGCGCGGTGTGTACGGGCTGGGTTTGTTCGGCGAGCGCGTCGGGGGCGTCGCCGTCTGGGGACACTCAGGCTCGTACGGCGGTTACCAGTCATCGTTGTTGATGGTTCCCGATCGCAACGCGGCATTCGTCGGTCTCACGAATTCGAGCGTCGGCGGCAAGGCGTTGCGCGAAGTCGAGGACGAGTTCTTCGAAGCGGTCATCGGCGCGCGCCGGCAACTGCCGGAGCTTGTCGCATTGCCGCCCCAGTACTACGAGTCGTACGCGGGCACCTATGTGAATACCGGCAGCACGTGGTCGGTTGCGCACGAAGGCGGCGACGAGCTCGTCGTCTCGAATAGCGGCGACACGTTTCGCGCACGCGCGGTTGACGAGAGTTCGTTCTACGTCCCGGACGGACGACACATGTACGAGCGCTTCGACTTTCCGCGCGACGGGTTCGGGCGACTCGGCAGCGTGCTCGCGGAGCGGGCCGCATGATCCGCGCCGCAGTCGCCGCTGGGCATCCCGCGACGGCTGAGGCAGGCGCGGAGATCCTCGCCGACGGCGGCACGGCCGCCGACGCTGCGATCGCTGCGTGCCTTGCGTCGTGCGTCGCGGAGACCGTGATGACCGGCCTGCTCGGCGGCGGCCACATCATCTATTTCGACGCGGCGACCGGCGCCGCACGCAACCTCGACTGTTTCGTCGCAGTGCCGTCCGGTCAGGGTGCGCCGATGCACGATCTGCAAGTTCCGTTCGGCGAAGAGCTCGTGCACTACGCAATCGGCGCGTCGTCGTGCGGCGTTCCCGGTGTGCCGGCCGGGCTCGGCGAACTGTGGCGTGAGCACGGAACGTTGCCGTGGCCGCGCCTCGTCGAGCCTGCGCTTCGCCTTGCCCGCGACGGCGTCCCGATGCCGCCTGCGCACGTCGCGTGCCTCGCGATGCTCGAGCCGGTGATGACGATGCGCGAAGGCGCGATGATCTACGCGCCCGGCGGACACCTGCTTGCTGTCGGCGACCGCCTGCAGCAGCCGGGGCTCGTCAACGCGCTCACCGTGCTGCAAGAAGAAGGCGCCGGCTCTGCGTACACGGGCACCCTCGCCGCATCGCTGCTCGCAGTCGTCCGTGAACGCGACGGAATGATTACCGCCGACGACCTCACCGCGTACCGAGCGACGTGGTCCGAGCCGGTGCGTGCGACGTTCGCCGGGCGCGAGGTCCTCACACGTGGCGGGCTCTCGGGTATTGCCGAGACGTTCGCACGACTCGCTCCATCATCCGGTGCGCCCGGGTTACTGGCTGCACTCGACGGCGGCGCGACAGTCGACGGTCACACGACGAACCTGAGCGTCGTCGATGCAACCGGAAACGCGTGCGTCGTCACGACCAGCCTCGGTCTCGGCTCCGGCGACTGGCTGCCCGGCTTCGACGTGCACCTGAACAGCATGCTCGGCGAGACCGACCTCATACAGGCGCCGCTCGTCCCCGGCGAGCGGATGGCGAGCATGATGGCCCCGACGCTCGTCTTCGACGGCGCAGGCCTCGAGCTCGCAGCCGGCGCAGCGGGTGGAACGCGACTGCGTACCGCGCTCGTCGGCACGCTCGCAGCGATCCTCGACGAGGGATTGTCACCGCAGGACGCGGTCGACCGTCCGCGCTTCCACCCCGCTCTTGACGCCGTGCAGGCCGAGCCCGGTGTCGACGAATCGTTTCTCGCAGAGCTCGAGCGCGAAGGACGCACCGTCCGCCGCTGGTCGTCGCTGCACCACTACTTCGGCGGCGTGAGCGTCGTCGCGCGAAACGGAGCGGCTGCGGATCCGCGCCGAAGCGGCGGCGTCAGCTGGGCTTGACCGCGGCGCGCGTCTGCTCCACGTCTCGCGCGATCTGAGCTACCAGCTCGTCATCGCTCGCAAACGCGCGCTCGTCGCGCAGGTACTCCCAGAGCTCGATGACGAGATGCTTGTCGTAGAGATCGCCGCTCCAGTCGAGCAAGTACGCCTCCACACGCCGCTCGACACCGCCGAAGTGCGGGTTCACGCCGATCGACACGGCGGCACGGCGGTCACCGACCGCGCCTGCGTAGATCCCGTTCGCGGGTGCGACCAGGACTTCGGGCACGTCCAGATTCGCGGTAGGAAACCCGAGTCCAGCGCCGCGATGGTCGCCGCCGACGACGGTTCCTTCGACCTCGACCGGACGGCCGAGCATCGCCGCCGCCTGGCGAACGTCACCCGCCGCAATACAGTCGCGGATGCGCGTGGACGAGATGCCTTCGACGAGCGGCACATGGCGCACGTCGAGCCCCAACGAACGAAGCAACTCGAGGTCGCCTCCACGCTCTCGACCGAAACGAAACCCAACTCCGGCCACGACAACCTCGGCGCCGATGCCGAGCAAATAGGTGCGTGCAAACTCCTCCGCGTCGAGCGCGGCGATCTCTTCGTCGAATGGCACCACTAATACGTCTTGGACACCGCACGCGGCGAGCAACTCGAGCCGGCGCTCGACACTCGAGAGCAGCGTCACCGGCCGTCCAAGTACGAACCGCGGATGCGGATCGAACGTGACGACCGTCGGCACCAGGCCGCCGGCGGCGACAGCCGCGCCGATGACCGCGCGATGCCCGAGATGGACGCCGTCGAACGTCCCGATCGCGACCGCTCTGCGCGCAGGCGTCAACGCACCCGGATCGCGGGCGACGTTCACGCGGCCGTTCCACCGCCCTGGTCGGCGAGCGCGAGCACGCCGGCCACCACCGTGTTCGGCACGCGCGCCACGGCGTCGGCAGGCAGGCGGTCGAGCGCCGTCCGGATCGGAATCAGCGCAGGGGCCTCTGCCCCGCTTTCGCGCGCCGCGCGCGGGTCGACCTGCTCGGCCTCGTCCACCGAGAACGGCCCCACTGCCGTGCGCCGCAGCGTCGCGCAGTGGCCGCCCAATGCGGTCGCGATCGCGCGCACGTAGGTCCCGGAACCGACGTGAAGCGACAGCCGCGCCGTCTGGCCGTTATAGGAGATGACGTCGAGCGCGTAGACGTGCGAACGCCGCAGGGGCATCTCGACCGCGACACCCCGCCGTGCCAGCTTGTATGCGCGCTCGCCACCGATCTTCACCGCGGAGGCGGCGGGGATCGGCAGCTCCACCTCACCGCGGAGGCGCGCGAGCGACGTTTCGAGCTCTTCGGCTGAGGGTGCAGCGTGCGACTCGAGTGGCTCCCCCTCCGGATCGCCGGTCGTCGTCGTCGATGTCAGGTCGACGTCGGTGACGTATTGCTTGTCGAGTCCCACGAAGCATCCGGCCAATCTAGTTGCCGCACCGGACAACACGACCAATAGGCCAGTGGCGAATGGGTCCAGTGTCCCCGTATGACCTGTCCGCGCGCCCGTCAGCCTGCGTACTGCACCGACGATCGCAAACGACGACGGCCCTGCCGGCTTGTCGACGAGGGCGACGCCGACAGGCCTAAGTGCCCGCGGCGGCATGCCCACTCCCGTCCCCGCCGGTCGCGCGCATGAATTCCTGCCGGATGAACTCGATGATCTCGGGAACCGGCAGTTCCGATGAGAACCCCGCTGCCTGCCGGTGCCCACCGCCGCCCGACTTGCGCGCGATCGCCGAGACGTCGACCTCGTCGTGACTCGAGCGCAGCGAGATACGGCGCGTCGGGCCGTCGTCGCGAGGCGGCTCGCGGATCAGTGCCACCATCTCGGAACCTTCGACGGCGCGGAGGTAGTCGATGATCCCTTCGGAGTACGGCTCCTCCGCTCCGACGGCGCCGAAGTCCTCCTTCAGCAGATACGAGACGACGAGGCGCCCACCCTCGTACAGCTCCGCGCGATCGAGAGCGCGCGCGAGCAGTTTGAGCTTCGCAAACTGCACAGTCTCGTAGACGTGACGGAAAATCCCGTGCACGTCGGCGCCGGCTTCGACCAGCTCGGCAGCCAGCCGCAGCGCCTTCGGCGTCGTATTCGTGTACTGGAAGCGACCCGTGTCGGTGACCAGGCCGACGTACAGCGGCTCGGCGATCTCGGGCGTGAGCGGCACGTCGAGCTCCGCGAGCACGTCGCGAATGATCTCCGCCGTCGACGACGCGTCGGGGACGATCAGGTTCACGTCGCCGAAGCGCGTGTTGTCGTGGTGATGGTCGATGTCGACGACACTTGCTGCGCGTTCGCGCGGCTCGTCGTCGGGGCCGATACGCCGTTCACTCGCGCAGTCGACTGCGACGAGCACGCGCGACTCCATGTCGGCGGGAAGCTCGCGCTGCAGCCCTGAGAGATCGAGGAAGCTGTACTCCCCAGGCAACGGAGCGTCGCCGGACAGATACATGACGACGTCTTTGCCAACGGAGCGCAGACCCACCGTCAAGCCGAGCATCGAACCTAGAGCATCGCCGTCTGGGTTCTCATGAGTGACGACGACGAATTTGTCGGCCCCGCGCAGCGCAGCGGCGACCTCGGTCAGCTCACTCATCGTCGTCCTCCTCGTCGTTGCGTTCAGGCAGGTCTTCGAGCGCTTCGTCGATCAGCGCGCCCATGCGTACGCCGCGCTCCACGGAATCGTCGTACTCGAACGACAGTGTCGGCGTGCGTCTGAGCGTGAGCTCGCGGCCGATGCGGGATTGCAGCACGCCGTGCGCCGACGACAGCCCGGCGAGGCTTGCCTTGCGCTTCTTCTCACTGCCGAGGACGGAGACGAACACGGTCGCCTCGCGCAGGTCTGGCGTGACGCGGACGCCGGTGACGGTAACGAGCCCGATGCGCGGGTCCTTGAGCTCGCGGACGCCTTCCGCGACGATGGCTCGGACGGATTCGTTCACTCTGCGCATCCTCTCGCTCACGGCGGCCAAACCTTAAAGATCGTCGGGGCTGACAAGGACACGGTCGCAGCGATTGAGCACCCAGTCGCCGCTTGCGAGCCAGCGTTCCACGCCGTCCGCGAGGTCCTCCGCCTCGCCGGCCGAGCGGGCTGTGCAGGCAATCGTCAGCGCGGCGCGCTGCCACAGATCGTGGTGGTCGACCTCCGACACGGATGCCCCGAAGCGGTTGCGCAGGTTGTCCTTCGCCGACCGCAGGTGATGGCGCTTCGCCTTCAACGAGCCTGCTTCGGGGAAGTGGAGCTCGACGCTGAGGATTGCGACGAAGCCGGCAGCCACGCGGCTGCTAGGACTCCGCCTCGGCCGAGGCGGCCGCGGGCGCAGGTGTGTCGAGCGAGGTGCGCTCGACTTCGCGCTTCTCGAAGACCTCGAAGACGTCGCCTTCGCGCAGGTCGTTGAAGCCGTCGAGCAGGATGCCGCATTCGAATCCTTCGGTGACCTCACGCACGTCGTCCTTGAAGCGGCGCAGCTGCGCGACGCTTGTCTCGTGGATGCGCGTGCCCTCGCGGAAGATGCGCACGCTTGCGTTGCGCCGAACGAGACCGTTCGTAACCATGCAGCCGGCGATCGTGCCGAGACGCGAGACACGGAAGAGCGCGCGCACTTCGACTTCACCGAGGATCGCTTCGGTCTCGACCGGCTTGAGCATGCCGACGAGTGCCTGCTCGATCTCTTCGGTCAGCTGGTAGATGACGCGGTAGAGCCGGATGTCGATGCCCTGACGTTCGGCCGAGCCACGAACCTCGGCGGACGGGCGCACGTTGAAGCCGATGACGAGCGCGTTCGATGCCGCGGCGAGGTTGATGTCGTTCTCGGTGATCGCGCCGACACCCGTGTGGATGACGTTGACGCGCACCTCGGGGTGCTGGATCTTGGCGAGCTCCGAGACGATCGCCTCGACGGAGCCTTGCACGTCGCCTTTGAGCACGACGTTCAGGTCCTTCACGCCGCCGGACTGGATCTGCTCGAAGAGCGTCTCGAGCGACACGCCGCGGCGCGCCGACTGCTTTGCGAGCGCCTCGCGGCGCAGACGCTCACCGCGCTGATGTGCAAGATCGCGCGCGCGACGCTCACTCTCTACGACGCGGCCGAGCTCGCCCGCGGGCGGCGGCTTGTCGAAACCGAGAATCTCGACGGGCTCGCCGGGGCGAGCCTCCTGCAGGCGTTCGCCGCGGTAGTCGTAGAGAGCGCGCACACGGCCCCACGCATCGCCGGCGACGATCGCGTCGCCCACCTTGAGCGTGCCGCGCTGGATGAGCATCGTCACGACCGGACCGCGGCCGACGTCCAGGCGCGATTCGATGATCGGGCCTGAGGCATCGGCAGCTGGATTCGCGCGGAGGTCGAGCTCCGCGTCGGCGACCAGCAGGATCTTCTCGAGCAGCTCGTCGAGATGCTCGCGCTGTTTCGCCGAGACGCGCGCGATCTGGACGTCACCGCCCCACTCTTCCGGCTGCAGCCCTTCGGACGCCAACTCCGAAAGCACGCGATCCGGGTTCGCATCGGGCAGGTCGATCTTGTTGACCGCGACGACGATCGGCACCTCGGCAGCGCGCGCATGCGAAATCGATTCCTTCGTCTGCGGCATCACGCCGTCGTCGGCAGCGACAACCAATACAGCAATGTCGGTGACCTTTGCGCCGCGCGCACGCATCGCGGTGAACGCTTCGTGGCCCGGTGTGTCGAGGAATGTGACCTTCCGGCCCTTGACGGCAACCTGGTACGCGCCGATGTGCTGCGTGATGCCGCCGGCTTCCGTTTCGACGACCGATGTTTCGCGAATCGCGTCGAGCAGCGTGGTCTTGCCGTGGTCGACGTGACCCATGATCGTGACCACCGGCGGGCGCGCTGCGAGCGACTCTTCCGCATCTTCGAAGGCCTCCGGCTCGGCATCGTCATCGTCGGCGTGCTTGATCGTCACCTCACGCTCGAGCTCGGCAGCAATCAGTGTCACCTCGTCGTCGCTGAGCGACTGCGTGGCGGTCTTCATCTGCCCGAGGTTCATGAGCAGCTTGATGATCTGCGGCATCGCGACGCCGAGCGCCTGCGAGAAGTCACGAAGCGTGACGCCGGACTCGACCGTTACCGGCCCGGTAGGTGCGACGACCTCGCGCGACGCGCGCGGCGTGCGCTCGGCATTTCTGTCACCCGGGCGTTGGCGCTGGCCGGTGCCGGGGCGACCGCCGCCGCCTTCGATGACCACGCGGCGGCGCCCCTTGGGGCCTCCACCGCGGGGACGAATCGGTCTATTTGGCTTGCCGTTTGCCATTTCTGTCTCAAGTGTAGAGCCGTGCCAGCTCCGGGTCGACGCGCACGGTGCGCCTCAGCACGCGGCTGAAGGCACGGCTCGTGCGGGCGCGCTCGAAGCACTGGAGCCGCCTGCACGTGTACGCGCCTCGGCCGTCTCCTCGGCCCGCGACCAACTCACCCGCCTCCGCATGGAAGCGCATGAGCTCGGCCTGCGGCGCCTCGCGGCCACAACCGGCGCAGGTGCGAATCGGGCTCGCCGCTACTCGGCCTCCCCTTCGCTGTTTTCAGTAACGACGTCGACGGGGATGCCGCCGTTCGGATCGTCCTCGACGCGCACAGGATGTGCAGCGCCGGATTCGAGCGTCTGGTCCTCGCCCTCGACCGGTGCGTCCCCGGGGCCTGCCGGAAACGACTCGGGCTCGGGGCTGCCGTTCAAAGACTCCCCGAACTCCGCTGCGTCTTCCGTGACGGGCATCGGCTCGGCCGTGTCGGCCAGCGCTTCGAGCTCCGGCTCCGACTCGGCGACGATCGGGTTCACCTCGTCGTCGGGCTCCTGCGTCGCAAGCGCCTGGTGCGCCGGCACGCCGCAGTACTTCGAGCCGGGCAGCGTCGTGTTCGGGCAACGCTTGCCGTTCGAGAGCACCGCTGCGCAGCGGCCCGAGACGTCCTCGCCCTCCTCGCCGTCGCCGGCGAAGGCCGCATCGGCTTCCTGCTGGGCGAACTCGCTGTCGCTGACGATGTCGATCTTCCACCCGGTAAGACGCGCGGCGAGGCGGGCGTTCATGCCTTCCTTGCCGATCGCGAGTGCGAGCTGGTCGTCGGGCACGACAACGGTCGCGTCCTTGCTCTCGTCGTCGAGATACACCTCGCGCACGCGCGCAGGCGACAGTGCCTTCGCCACGAAGCGCGCAGGCTCCGGGTTCCACGGGATGATGTCGATCTTCTCGCCGCGCAACTCCGAGACGACCATGCGCACGCGAGAACCGCGCGGGCCGACGCACGCGCCGACCGGGTCGACACCCTGCACATGCGACTCGACCGCGATCTTCGAGCGGTAACCAGGCTCGCGCGCGACGCCGCGAATCTCGACGAGGCCGTCGGCGATCTCGGGCACCTCGAGCTCGAACAGCGTCTTGATCAGCTCAGGATCACGGCGCGAGAGGATGACCTGCGGGCCTTTCGTGCCGGTGCGCACCTCGCGGATGACCGCCTTGATGCGCGAGCCTTGCTCGTAACGCTCGCCGTCGACCTGCTCGGGGCCCGGCAGCAGCGCCTCGACCTTGCCAAGGTCGACGAGGATGTTCCGCCGGTCGCCGGTCTGCTGCACGATGCCGGTGACGACCTCGCTGACGCGGTCGATGTACTCGTCGTACATCATTTCGCGCTCGGCCTCGCGGATGCGCTGCAGGATGACCTGCTTCGCGGTCTGCGCGGCGATGCGCCCGAAGTTCTCCGGCGTCACATCTTCGCGCGCGATCTGATTCTCGGGAACCTGCGACCAGTCGAGCTCGAGGTCGTCGTCGGCGAGCAGCGTGTGGTTCTTCTCGCCGGTCTCCTCCTCGATGCGTTCGAGCTCGTCGAGTGCACGCTCGCGCGCCTCGTCGAGCAGGCGGGTCTCGATGTCCTCCGGAATGTCGATCGAGAAGACGCGAAAGTCGCCACGATCGTCGAGCTCGACAGTCGCGTGGCGGGTTGCACCGGGCGTCTTCTTGTACGCCGCGAGCAGCGCGTCCTCGAGCGCAGCGACGAGCGTACCGCTCTCGATTCCCTTCTCGCGCTCGATCTCGCGAACGGCGTCAACGATCTCCTGGCTCATCTCCTACCTTCCTCGATCACGTTTGCCCGCACGATCGCGTCGTACGGGATCTCCGTCGGTTCTTCACCACTACGAATCCGAAAAGCGCGTTCGCCGGCAGCGACGACCTCGCCGCGCGCGCGGCCCGTGCTGGTCTTCACGCGAACGGTGCGACCTACTGCGCGCTCGAAGTGCGCGCGTGTGCGCAACGGCGGTTCCGAGCCGGGCGACGACACCTCGACCGAATAGCGCTCGAGATAGGGGCGCAGGGCGGCGGTCACACGCTCGCAAAGTGCGTGGTCGACGCCTTCCGGATGGTCGATGTAGACGCAGAAACGCTGCTTGCCGCTGACCTCGAGCGCGAGCACTTCCACGCCGGGTACGGCGTGTTCGATCGAGCGCGCGACCTCGCGCTGCAACTCCCGCTCTTGTGTCTGCTCTACGAGTCCCAACGAACTTTTGCTCCCTTAGACAAAAAATGGGCGCTGCGCGCCCACTCCGAAAAAGCTCGAAATGTGGTGCGGAAAAGGTAGCAGAGTCCCAGAAGAACCCTGCAGCAGAGCCGGTTAGGAAGCCGTCGCTACTTGTGGTGCGCGGGCTTCGTACGGCTGGTCGGCGGAGGCGTCGGTGCCTTGGGCGCCGGGGGGCGAATCGGCTCGAAGACGATGCGCCCGCCCAAGGGGTTGTGCGCGACCTTCGCGGTACAGGTCCGCAGGAGGCTCTTCGGGCACATGCCGGTCCACTTCTCGATCTTCCAGCCCTTCGCCGGGGTGGCGACGAAGTGCAGCGCGACGCCGAGGTTCACGAACGTTCGGCAATGGCGCGGGCAATGGATTCCGCCCGGGGTGCTCGTCAGCGTGCCCTTCCCGCCGACGGCAACCGTGACCAACGCCTTCGCGTTCGAGGAGGCGCTGCCTGCGCCGGCGACGGCCAGCAGCACTGCACCGAAGAGAAACGCAAGTGCTAGTGCGCGCCGCATGAGGCCAACATATCGCAGTTCTTTCCCGTTTTGGGTACGCAGGGTTATGCGTCGAGCACGATCGTGACCGGCCCGTCGTTCACCAATTCGAGCGCCATGCGCGCCCCGAAGACACCCGTCTCGACCGCGATGCCGAGATTCTGCAGCTCACGACACATCTGCTCGTAGAGCAGCTCAGCCTCAACGGGCGGCGCCGCATCGCTGAAGCTCGGCCGGTTGCCCTTCGCTGTGTCGGCGAGCAACGTGAACTGGCTGACGACAAGCGCAGCGCCGCCTGTATCCAGTAGCGAACGGTCGAACTTGCCGTCGTCGTTCTGGAAGATGCGCAGTCGCGCGATCTTGCCGGCGAGCTTTGCTGCCGTCTCGCCGTGGTCACCCTCGGCCACGCCGACGAGGATGCAAAGCCCCGCACCAATCGCACCGCCCGGCGTCACGCACGCCGACGAGACACGCTGGACAACAGCTCTCACGCGTCCAAGTCTCTGACGCGCGAGGCGTAGGTGGTCGAATCGGGCGACATCGAACTGGCGAGCTTGTAGTGGCCATTCGCCTCCTGCGAGCGACCTTGCTGCTCGAGAGAACGTCCGAGCGCGTAGTGGGCATAGTCGTCGGCCGGGCTCAAGTCCTCGACGATTGTCCGGAACTCGCGTTCGGCGTCCTGCCAGCGCTGCAACCTGAAGTACGCGATCCCGAGCGCCTCGCGAATCGACGCCTTCGCAGGCTCGAGCCGCTTCGCCTTCTCGAGGGGAACGGTCGCCTGCGCGGACATTCCCTTTCGCAACCGCTTCTGTCCCTCGCGGAAGTGGACGTATGCCTCAGACATCGAGGAGGTCTTCCACCGCGTCGAGAATCGCCACCGCGATTGCGGCCTTCGACGTCTGCGGCACGGCACGCTCGCCCCGCCGGGTGATCAGCACGACCTCGTTGTCGAGACTGTCGAAGCCGATACCCGGGCGCCCGACGTCGTTGAAGACGACGAGGTCCGCGTTCTTCGACTCGAGCATCTCGCGCTTGCGCGCGAGACCTTCTTCCCCATGCTCCGCTCCAAACGCGACGAGCACTTGGCCGTCGATCTTGCGCGCACCGAGGGTGCGCGCGATGTCGGTTGTCGGCTCGAGCGCGACCGTCCAACCCTGCCCGTCCTTCGCACGCTTGCCCGCGAGAGCCTCCACAGGGCGATAGTCGGCGACCGCGGCTGCAAGCAGCGCGACGTCGACGTCTTCGAGGGCGACAGCGGCAGCGAGCATCGAGTCTGCGTCCGGCGTCTGGATCGTCTCGACGCCGCGTGGCGCCTGGACGGCGAGATTTGCCGCGAGCAGCACGACATCGGCCCCGCGGCGGCGCGCCTCTTCCGCGAGCGCGACGCCCATGCGTCCGGACGAGCGGTTGCCGAGGAAGCGCACCGAGTCGAGCGGCTCGCGCGTGCCGCCGGCAGTGACAAGCACGCGCTTGCCCGTGAGCTTGCCGGGCGCGAACAGCTGTCGTACCCGTTCGGCGATTGCCTCCGGTTCGACGAGCCTTCCCACGCCCCACTCGCCTTCCGCCATCTCGCCCTCGTCTGGACCGATCAGTTCGACGCCGCGCTTGATGAGCGCCTCGACGTTCGCGCGCGTCGCCTGCGCGGCCCACATGCGGGGGTTCATCGCGGGCGCGACGAGCACCGGCCCGCGATGCGCAAGCGCCGCTTCGGTCAGGACGTTGTCGGCGATGCCGTGCGCGAGCTTGGCGAGCGTGTTCGCCGTGCAGGGTGCGACGACGAGCAGGTCGGCGCTCGTCAGGTGCGGATAAAGGTCTTCGTCCGGCGGCCGTCGCGCGAGGGCGTTGAACGTCTCAGCGCGGACGAACCGCTCGGCGCCGGGCGTCACGAGCGGGATCACGTCGTGACCCTGCTTCACGAGCAGGCGCGTCAGCTCGCACGCCTTGTAGGCGGCGATGCCACCGGTCACACCAAGCAGAACCCGGCTCATGCCGAAATTGTGCCCGAGGCGCTCGCCACGCCGAGGCGGGTTGCTCTACTTCGTGTAGTCGTAGACCAATTTGCCCTCGGCGATTTCCTCGAGGGACATGGTCAGGTAGTTCTTCGAGCGCGACTCGATCAGCGGCGGCGCGAATTCGTCAAACGTGCCCTCGCCGAGCTGATGGTGGTAGTTGTTGATCTGCCGTGCGCGCTTGGCCGCGACGATCACCAAGGCGTAGCGGGAGTCGACCTGCGCGAGAAGCTCATCGATGCGGGGATTGATCATCGGCGGGCCATGGTAGCGGCGGCGGCCAGGCCGCGGGCGACGATCTCCGCCAAACGGTCGGCAGCCTGCTCCCGATCGTCGTTTTCGACGATTTCGTCGAACTCGTCCTGCTGGGTGAGCTGGTGGCGGGCGATCCCCAGCCGCTCCCCGATCGCCCCCGACGACTCGGTGTCGCGGTGGCGGAGCCGGCGCTCCAGCTCGTCGACGGGCGCCGTGACGAAGATCGTGACCGCCCCTTCGACGCGACGCTTTACCCGGAGCGCCCCTTCGGTCTCGAGCTCGAGCAACGGCGCGCGCCCCTCCGCGCGCAGCCGATCGATCTCCGAGTTCAGCGTCCCGTAGCGGTTGCCCACGTAGTCGACCCACTCCAGGAACTCCCCTGCCTGTACGCGACGCTCGAATTCGTCCGCGGAAAGGAAGTGGTAGTGCACCCCGTCCTCCTCGCCCGGGCGCCGCTCGCGCGTCGTCGCAGACACCGCCGGCGCGAGCTCGGGAAAGCGCGGCAGGACGAGCTGGATCAGCGTCCCCTTGCCGGCACCCGAAGGGCCGGTGACGACGAAGACCGGCTGCTTACCTATTGAAGAGGGCAATCAGTTCGTGCCGCTGGCGGTCGGAGAGCCCGCCCACCGTCTTCGATTGGCTGATGCGGCACTGGTTGAGCAGCCGCGCTGCTTTCACGCGACCGAACTTCGGCACGGCCATCAGCATGTCGAATACT
>DASUKC010000123.1:0-6203 GCA_036278975.1 Gaiellaceae bacterium | reverse complement strand
GGGATCGTGCCGAGCATCACGCCGCGCGACGAGGTGACGAACGAGTTCGTGGCGAGGTACGGCTGGCGCACGTCGGAGAGCGAGCATTGCGCGCGCAGCACGTTCGGGCCGAAGACAACCCCGAGGATGACGACCGCGGTGAGGCCGGCGACGACAAGCAGCGCGGCGATGCCGAGCCAGCGCAGGACGTGGCTGCGGTGCATCGCGAGTCTCCGGCGCCGCCGCGTCATCACGACGGCCATCCCCGTTTCGTCGTGCTTGAATCGTCAACGGTGGCCCGCGCTCTCATCCTCGGCGGTACCGGCGCGATCGGCAGGGCCACGGCGTGGCGGCTGCTCACCGGCGGCTGGGAGGTCGACGTCACCGGCCGCGACCCGGCGCACCTGCCCGGGCCGCTCGCCGCGGCGGGGGTCCGGTTTCTCCACGAGCCGGCGGCGGGAGCGGATCTCGTCGTCGACTGCATCTGCTTCACAGCGGCGGATGCGGAACGCTTGGTTGGTTTGGCGCGCGACGCGGGCTCGACGGTGATGATCTCGTCGAAGGCTGTCTACGTCGACGATGCAGGGAACCACACGAACTCGCCCGACAAGCCGGTGTTCGCCGGCCCGGTCAAAGAGACGCAACCGACGATGGCGCCGTCGTTCGAGAACTACGCGACGGCGGCCGGATACGGCGGCAACAAGGTCGCCGCCGAGCAGGTGCTGCTCGACAGCGGGCTCCCGGTCACGATCCTGCGACCGTCGAAGATCCACGGCCCTGGTTCGCGGCAGCCGCGTGAATGGGTGTTCGTGAAGCGCATCCTCGACCGGCGGCCGACTGTGTTTCTTGCGCGGCGCGGTGAGAGCGTCGACCACCCGACCGCGGCGGCGAACATCGCGGCGCTGGTTGAAGTGGCGGCGTACGCGCCCGGTGCGCGCGTGCTGAACGCGGCCGACCCCGACGCGCCGAGCGCACTCGAGATTGCGCGCACCATCGCCGAGCGCATGGGCCACGAGTGGGACGAAGTGCTGCTCGACGACGATGGTCCGCTCGGGAACCACCCGTGGTTGACGCCGAACCCGATCGTGCTCGACACGACTGCAGCGCTCGAGCTCGGCTACGTCCCGGCCGGTTCGTACGCCGACACGGTTGCCGACGAGATCGACTGGCTCGTGGAAGCGGCAGCCGGCGGTGACGACGCATCACTTGTACCGCGCGCTAACGACGAGTACTTCAGTCGCTTCTTCAACTACGCGGCGGAAGATCTCTATCGCAAGCTCCGCGCGCGTAATTAGCTGCGCTTGTCCGTTTCGGACAGTCCTCGCTCGCAGTTCGACTTGCCGTTCAATATGCAACGCGAACCGCGTCGCCGAGCCGAATATGCAGAGGCGAGTGCATAACCGGGGTCAGACCCGGGCCAGACCCCGGTTATGAGTGCAGCGCGCTCAACACGCTGACGCCGACGGCGATCGCAACGATGCCCACGACTTGCACGCGCGCGAGTCGTTCGTGCAAGAACAGGTAACCGACGACGACGGAGAGGCCCGCGAACTGCGACGCGAGCACCGCGGCGACCGCGAGTCCGTGACGCGCACCGAACGCATACGCCAGGAAGCCGACGACTTCGAGGATGCCGCAGGCGATCGCGAACGGCAGCGCTTCGCGCGTCATCCGCCAGCGCCGCGTGACCGCGAGCGGTAGCGCGATCACCGCGACACCGACGACGCGCGGTGGCAGCGCAGCCCACGCAACGCCGAGATCCTGGCCGACCTTGCCCGTCGCGTAGATGCTCGCGCCGAACGAGACCGCGGAGCAGCACGCCAACAGCGCCGCTCGCGCATCGTGGTGGCGCGACTCGCCTCCTTCCGCGCGCGCCGCGAGCACCACACCTGCTGCGACAACGGCGAGCGTCGCACCGGTGCCCACTGAAAGCGACTCGCCTGCGGCGACCGCGATCACCGCGGCGATCGCGCCTTCCGTCGACGTGATCGGCGCGACCATCCCGACCTTGCCGATGCGAAGCGCCGAGTAGTTGCACAGAAGCCCGATCACATTGCCGAGACCCGAGATCGCGAGCCACGCTGCCGAGGTCCCGTTGACGTGCGGGGTCCCCGATGCAAATGCAACGGGAACCGAGATAACGAAGCCCACCGTCATCACCGTGGCGAGCAGCGACCACGGGTCGATCAGCCGCGAACCCCGCGCAGCGACAAGCGTTGTCGCCGTCCAAGCGACCGCCGCGCCGAGCCCGCCGAGGATCGCCAGCACGTCCCAAACCTAGTCGTATGGGCTTCGTAAGAGGGGCCGGTCGGCCCATTGCGCCCGCCGAAACCGAGGCTACTGTCGAGAGGTCAGGGTCGAGGCGAGGGGTCAGAGGGTCATGGAGAAACTGCGGCATTGCTGCGCGCTGCTCGGCGTGGCAACGGTGAGCTTCGGAGCGTCGGTTGCGTACTTCACTGGTCGGGGACATGCCGCCGACCCGTCGGCCGGGCGCCCGGTGCCGCTGCAGCCGGCGGCGGCGTCCACGCAGCTCGCCTCTCTGCGCGTCACGACGGCGAAGCACGTCGCGAAGCCGACGAAGAAGAAGAAGAAGGTTGTCGCGAAGAAGAAGCCTGTCGTGCTCGCGTCGCACATCGGCGCGTCGCCGTCGCTGTATGAGCACACGACGTCGGTGCGCGCCCTGCGCCGCCAAGGTTGCGCTGCGGGTCGCGCGCGGATCAACGGTCTCGTCGTGCTCGATTTCGGCAAGCCCGAGTTCAGGGCGTCGCGCGGCGGCTACGGCACGGTCACGTTCGCCGACCACTTCGCGTCGAACACCGCGGTCACGTGGGCGGTGCAGTCGTACGCGCTCGGCTATCAGCGCTGCGTGCCGAAGAACTCGAACGCACACATCACGCTCGCGCGCGGCACGAGCAACTACGGCATCAGCGTTCCGAGCGCGTACGCCGCAGGGCGCCTGTGGGCGCAGGCGACCGTCGCGATCGACCGGTACCTCAGGCTGCACCACCTCGACCGCGTCACCGCCGCTGCTGCGATCGACGCCGAGCCGGCGTGGGATCGCGGCTTCACGCGCACGTACAACTTCTTCCGCGGCTACGCGCACGCGAACCATCGCAAGCTGCTCTACAACTACGGCTCGCTCGACGGCGGCGCCGGCGCGATCTGGACGGTGCGGCAGGCGTACTACGTGTCGGGCGGCATGCGCGACGCGCGCGCCGTGCCCGAGATCTACAACCGCGCCATGGCGAAGGAGTGGGCCGAGCTCGCACGGGAGACGATGCGCCGCTACGGCCAGCCGATCAAGCTCGCCGGCCTGATGACCCAGCACTGGACGAGCTGCTCGCGCTGCGGCTACACGGCACGCAAGGCGAAAAGCGTGTTGAAGGACGAGCTCGTGCGCGCCCGCGTGGCGAACGTCATGCCGACGCGAGAGCTCGAAGCGGTCACCAACATTCGGTAGCGCGGCTACGCTCTCGGCGTGCCGCGCCGCAAGGGTCGTGTTCGGAAGAGTTGGTTCGGCAGAAGCACGCGCGGGCCGCTCGAGATCGGCCGCGGACGCACGCTGCGCCACCGGATCCGTCGCGGGCGGACCGGATTCTTCGAAGGGCCGCGTCCACTCGTCGAACCGATGTCGGCGGTCGAAGAGGGGTACTTCGAGAGCTTCGCGTTCTACCGCCGCGTCGGTCTTGTCGCCGCGGTCGCAATCACGGCATTCGCGCTGCTCGTGCTGCGCGCGTGGTCGCTGCAGCTGCTGCACAGCGTCGACTACCTGCGGCAAAGCCAGGCCGAGCAGACACGCGTCGTCAACCTGCCGGCCGCGCGCGGGCTGATCGTCGACGACAAGCTGCGGCCGCTCGCATCCGCCGGCGCAGAGCTCGCGGTCGTCGCCGATGCAACCGAACTGGGACCCGCGCCGTTCGACAAGACGTGGAAGCCGTCGGCGCGCGGACGCAAGACGCTTACGGCTCTTTCGAAGCTGACGCACACGCCGGTTGCGAAGTACGTCGCGCGCATCCGCGCGTCGCTCGTGCAGTCACCGTTCGGTCCTGCGGTGATCGTCCACGACGCGCCGAAGCAGCTCACCTTCTTCCTCGACGAGCGCGTCATGGAGTTTCCCGGCGTGCACGTCGAGGAGCTGCCGACGCGCGACTATCCGCAAGGCGGGCTCGGTGGCGACTTCCTCGGGCTGCTCGGCCAGGTGAGCGCGAACGAGCTGACGACGCCGGCGTACAAGCATGCGAAGGCCGGGCAGGTCGTGGGCCAGTCCGGAGTGGAGGCGACCTACGACAAGGTGCTGAACGGCGGGTTCGCCCATGCGCGCGTGCGCGTGAACGCGCTTGGCGAGATCGCCTCGCCGCTACGCCCGATCCGCACGAAGAAGGCGCCTGACGGCCTGCAGCTGACGATCGACGCGTCGATTCAGCGCTCCGCCGAGAAGGCGGTGAAGGACGGGATCGCCTTCGCGCACACCGCCGGCTACACGGATGCGGCGGCCGGCGCGGCCGTCGTGATGGACGTGCACACCGGTGCGATCAAGGCGTTGGCCAGCTATCCAGGCGTCAACGAGACGCTCGCGGCGAACGACCCGCAGTACCTCGAGCGCCTCGTCACCGGCAAGCAGCCGGGGCTGCCACTGCTGAACCGCGCGACACAGGGGCTGTATCCGGCGGGCTCGACGTTCAAGCCGATCGTCGCCGCGGCCGCGCTCGCCGACGGCGTGATCACACCGAGCACGTACCTCGCGTGCACCGGCGCGCTCACCGTCGGGAACATCGTGTTCCACAACGTCGAGCCGTCGATCAACCAGACGATGAACCTGTCGCAGGCAATCGCGATGTCGTGCGACACGTGGTTCTACCAACTGGGTGAGCGCTTCTACTTCCTGCAGGAGAAGGGCTTGCTCGGGATGCAGCAGTGGGCGAACTGGCTCGGGCTCGGGAAGCCGACCGGCATCGACCTCCCCGGCGAGAGCGGCGGCGTCGTGCCGACGCCGAAGTGGCTCGCGAAGACGTTTGCCGGCACGTCGGAGGCGTACTGGTACGAGGGCACGTCGGTGAACCTGTCGATCGGCCAGGGCTACCTCGAGGTGACGCCGCTGCAGATGGCTGTCGCCTACGCGGCGCTCGCGAACGGCGGCACGGTCGTGCGGCCGCACGTCGCGCAGGCCGTGCTCGGCGCGCATCGCACGGAGTTGAAGTTCCCGCCGGCCCGGAAGCTGAAGCTCACCGACGTGTGGGCGATCCGCCAGGGCTTGTACGACGCGGCGCACTCGTCGACGGGCACGTCGACCGCGATCTTCGGCAACTTCCCCGTCGCGATCTCCGGCAAGACCGGCACCGCGCAGGACCCACACGGCAGCGACGACTCGTGGTACGCGTCGTACGCACCGTCGGGCAATCCGCGCTACGTCGTCGTGGTGCTGATCGAGCACGGGGGCTTCGGCGCGAACGCCGCAGCCCCCGCTACGAAAGAGATCTGGTCGAAGATCTTCGATGTAAAGAGCTAGCGCGGCTGCACGAGCCCGGCGTCGTACGCGGCAATCACCGCTTGCACGCGGTCGCGCACGCCCAACTTGCGCAAGACCGACGACACGTGCGTCTTCACGGTCGTTTCGCTGAGAAAGAGTCGCTGCGCGAGTTCGGCATTCGAGAGACCGGTTGCGAGCAGCCGCAGGATCTCGTGCTCACGCTCGGTCAGCTCCTCGAGCGTTCGTCCTGCGGGCGGGGCGGCGAAGCGCGCGAGCAGACGTTCAGTTGCTTCCGGGCCGAAGAGCGAGTTCCCTGCGGCGACGACGCGGATCGCGTCGACGAGCTCGTTTGGCTCGACGTCCTTGAGTAGGAATCCGCTCGCGCCGGCGCAGATGGCCGCGTACACGTACTCGTCGAGGTCAAACGTCGTGAGGACAAGGATGCGCGCACGCGTCCCGACATCGACCAGCCGGCGCGTCGCCTCGACGCCGTCGAGATTCGGCATGCGAACGTCCATGAGGATGACGTCCGGGTCGAGTTTCCGCGCGAGCGCAAGGCCGCGCTCGCCGTCGGCGGCTTCGCCGACCCGCTCGCGGTCAGGGCGCTCGTCGAGGATCATCTTGAATCCGCTGCGGACGAGCGCCTGGTCGTCGACGACGAGGACGCGGATCACAGCGGGAACCTCGCGACAACGCTGAAGCCGCCGGCAGGAACGAGGCCGGCGTCAAGCGACCCGCCGAACGCCTCGACCCGCTC
>DASUKC010000122.1:0-12612 GCA_036278975.1 Gaiellaceae bacterium | reverse complement strand
GCTGACTCGGTGCGCAACGAGAAGGTGAAGGTGTTGAAGTCGATGCATACGCCGGGCCCGAAGCATGTGGTGCGCGGCCAGTACGGGCCGGGCTTCGTCGAGGGTGAAGAGGTGCTCGGGTACCGCGAGGAGGAGGGCGTTGCGCCGGGGTCGCTGACGGAGACGTTCGTCGCGGCGAAGCTCTTCGTCGACAACTGGCGCTGGGCGGACACGCCGTTCTACGTGCGCATGGGTAAGCGGCTCGCGCGGCGCGAGACGACGATCGCGATTCAGTTCAAGCGTGCGCCGCATCCGCCGTTCGAGGACGGTGCGTCGGAGGCGCTGCGGCCGAACGTGCTGCTGATTCACGTGCAGCCGAACGAGGGTGTGTCGCTGGCGATCGGCGCGAAGGTGCCGGGCCAGGGGATGCAGATTCGCACGGTGCACATGGACTTTCTCTACGGCGGCGCTTTCCGCGAAGGCCTGCCGGATGCGTATGAACGGTTGATCTTGGATGCGATGCTCGGCGACGCGACGTTGTTCACGCGGTCGGATGAGATCGAGGAGCAGTGGGCGCTGGTCGATGCGGTCGTCGCGTTCTGGCAGCGCGACCGGCCGTCGTTCCCGAACTACGCGGCGGGAACGTGGGGCCCGGCGGCGTCGGATGAGTTGTTGCATCGCGACGGGCGGTCATGGCGCCGGCACTGATCGAGGACACATGGTCGGGCGAGGACGTCACGATCGCGGAGATCGAGCGCGAGTTGGCGCGGCTGCGCGACGCGACGTCGTCGGAGGACGGTCAGCCGAATCTGCGCACGTCGGTGATGACGCATATCGCGTGGGTGCCGGACGTGTGGCTCGACGCGGCGGAGTCGACGTTGATGGGCATGGCGGAGCGGCATCCGTCGCGGACGTTGTTGTTGGTTCCGCGCCCGGATGCAGAGGATGGGTTGGACGCGACGTTGTCGATTCGGTGTTTCCCGGTCGGCGATCGCGCGGTGTGTTCAGAGGTTGTCGAGCTGGTGTTGCGCGGTGAGCGTTCCGCCGCGCCGGCGTCGATCATCTTGCCGCTGCTGATCTCGGATTTGCCGGTGTTTTGCCGTTGGCGCGGCGAGCCGTCGTTTGCGTCGCCGGAGTTCGAGCAGATCGTGGGGATCGTCGATCGGCTGATTTTGAATTCGACGGAGTGGGTCGACGTTCCGGCCGCCTTTGCGTCGCTGGCGCCGTTGTTCGACAGGACGGTGGTGTCGGATATCGCTTGGGCGCGCACGGAGCGGTGGCGCTCGTTGCTCGCTTCGCTCTGGCCGGGGATCGCGGACGTCTCGCAGCTGCGTGTGCAGGGCACGTCGGCGCAGGCTCATCTGCTCGGCGGTTGGCTCTCGTCGCGGTTGGGTCACGCGGTCGCGGTGGAGGTCGACGAGCGCGACACGCTTCAGGGCATCGACGTCGACGGCAACCCGGCGCCTTTCCCGCCCGGCGATCCGCCGGATCCTTCGGACGTCCTCTCCGCCGAGCTCGATCGCCTCACCCGCGACCGCATCTACGAAGCGGCCGCGCTGGCTGCCGCGTAGCGGCGACTAGGGGACAGGTAGGGGACAGGCGCGTGCCTGTCCCCTCACAAGACTCGAACGTTTTTGCAACTTCGCATTCGTCGCCCTTGCGTCGCCGTGTGATGTTGGCGACGCTCGAACGCGATGGCACGCAAGCCGCGCATCACGTTCCCGGAATTGACCTACCACGTGTGGGCGAACGCGACCGCGGGATCGATGCTCTTCCGCGACGACGATGACAAGAACGTCGCGATCGACCTGCTGCGCGAAGAGGTTGCGCTGAGCGGTTGGTCTTGCCTCGCGTATGCCTTGATGTCGACTCACTACCACGTGCTTCTGCAACCGACGAAACCGACGCTCAGCAGGGGATTCGGTCGCCTCAATCTGCGTTACGCCCAGTACTTCAACAAACGCTACGAGCTCGGCGGCCACGTCTTCGCGCGGCGTTTCGACTCCAAGGTGGTCGAGGGGCCAGCTGGCCAACTCGAAGTCGCGAGATACATCGCGCGCAACCCGATTAAGGCGCGGATGTGTGAGAGCCCGGAGGACTATCCGTGGTCATCATTCGGCTCGACGGTGGGTCTCTTCCCGCCCGACGGAATCACGGATGTCGAGGCGGCGCTCGCCCCGCTGAACGGATCCCAGGAGGCGCTTCGGTTGTACGTCGGCGAAGAGGATCCGAGAGTGCGACGGGGACAGGTACTTGCCTGTCCCCAATAGGGGCTCTCGCCCGCGCGATCGTCGACATCGAGGCCGCGCTCGCACCCGTCAACGGGTCGCGCGAGCGATACCGCGAATTCGTCGAAACCACCGACCCGCGCCTACGCCGCCTGGAGCTGGTTACTTGACGACGAAGCGGTCGCCGGAAATCTTGATCCGCACCGGCGCCGACCACGTCATCGCCTGCGCACCCGGCGGCAGCGCCGGATTGATGCCGCGCACGCGGTACCACCACGTCCCGACGTTCTTCGGCCCGAGCGGGAGGACGATCGACGTCGCGTCGGTCTGCTTGTCCCACTTCGCGCGCCACGGGTACTTCGTCCGCGACATCTGCACCTCGTAGGTCACCGCACCCGTCGCCGGCTCCCACGCGACGAGCGGCGAGTCGTGCAACGTCGGCACCTTCGACGCCGAGGCGACCATGCGCCCGTTCGGCGAGAGCCCCGACACGAACGGCGTGCTCGACGACGTGACGACCGGCGCCGACACCTTGCCGAAACTCATCACGTCGCCCGACTCGCAGGCGTCCTGCGCAACTGCCGTGTCCTGATACTCGATCGGCTGCGCCGAGTTCGGCTTCGTCGGATCCGGCACGCCGACCTGCTCGACCGTCACCGGCACGACCGTCCAGTAGAAGCGCCCGCTCGGCCAACCGGAATCCCACAGGTCGACGTTCGCCCCGTTCGACGACGATGACGACGCCGACGACGACGATGACGTTGCGCCTGTCTCGCCCAACGACTTCCCGGCGACCTCGTTCGACGTCACCTTCACGCCCGTCGCATCGAGCGCGTTGCCTTCCGAGCCACCCTCCGTCTCCATGTACGGCGCACCGTCCCACTCGCCAAGCGTCTTCGTGTCCTGCGGCAGGTCGAACGGCCCGCCCGTCACGCGCGGCGCGAACGCCGGCGAACCGACGATCGAGCCCGCGAACACCTGGTTCACGCAGTACTTGTCCGTGAAGATGTAGACGCGATACAAGCTCGACCCGAAGTTGCTCACCGTCGTGGTCGCGGGCGAGCTCGGCGTCCACGAGAAGCCCGGCATGAGCTCATGCGGCGCCGCCTGCTTGCCGGCGACCTCCCACTGATCGGACACGGTGCCCATCGGCGCGAGCGCCCCCGTCGACTTCGCCGGATTGACGGTCGCGAACGTCGGCGACCACGGCCCGTACGACGCGCGCGGCAAACCGTTCTTCAGGACGTCCTTGTCGTCGATGTAGCGGATCGCGCGCACACGCCAGTGAATCGTCGCCCCCCAGCCGAACTGATCGTGGAACGTGAAGAACTCGCGCTCGTCCGCGACGTTCGTCGTCGTCAAAAACGCAGTCGTGGGATGCAGGTCGGTGTAGAGAACCTCGTAGCGCGTCGCGCCCTCGATCGGCGCCCAGCGCACGAGCCCCACCGGCGCCGGCAGCTGCCGCGGCACGTCGTTGTCGAGCCACCGCATGTTGAAGCCGAACGGCTTGCTCCACGGCGTGACGATCTTGCCGCCCGCCGACTCCCAGCGAACACGCGCCCACAGCGCGTACGGGTCGCCGGTCATCCACGGCAGCTGATGGTTGACCGACACCGCCGGGATCTTCAGGCCCGCGTAGTCGAAGAGCACGTTCGAGTCGGCGAAGTTGCGACTCGTCGCCAGCTGGAACTCGTACGACCCGCCGCGCGTGCCCACGGGATTCCACGAGAACGACGGCGTGCGCGGGTAGTACTGCAGCGGCGCCTCCGCCGGCGTCAGCAGGAACGCGTGCAGCCCGGCCGGCGCGGCCACGCCGCCGCCCACGGCACCGCCCGACAGCGCGAGCGCGGCCGCTCCCAAGAGCACCCCCAGCCAAACCTTCATGGCTGAGTTGTCGGCAGGCAGCCGTCAGGTCTTGAGCGCCCGTTCGAGCGCCAGGCCAGCGCCCAAAACGAGCCCGTCCTGGCCCGACCGCCCCACCAACTGCACCCCGCCGATCGCCAAAGACGGCCAGCCGAGCGCATTGAACGGGAAGGTGTAGAGCGTCACGCCGGCCCGCGTCTCCACCTCGACCACGTCGATCGGCGGCACCGGAATCGACAGCACCGGCGCCAGCAGCAGGTCGAACCCCTCGAGCGCCGCCGCCGCACGCTCGGCATGTTCTGCGCGCGCACGAACGGCGGCTTCGTACTCGCCGTCCGTCACCGCGAGGCAGCGCTCGATCTTCGTCCGCGGGTTCTCGCCGTACAACTCCGCGTTCTCCTCGAACAACTCGCGATGCACGTCTGCGACCTCGCGCATGAACGCATGGATGACGTTCTCCGCGGTCGGAAACTCGATCGTCGCATCGTCACTCCACGCACGCGCGATGCGCACATCGTCGAGCGACACCTCGGGCACGTCGAGCGGTGCGAGCGCGCGCATCATCTCGATGCAGGTCGCGACGTCGTTCGCCATCGGCCCGGCATGGTCGAAGCTCGGCGCCAACGGAAACACGCCCTCGATCGGCACGACGCCGTACGAAGGCTTGAAGCCGACGACGTCGCAGCACGCAGCCGGGATGCGAATCGAGCCGCCCGTGTCGGTGCCGAGCGCGCCGTCGGCGAGCCCCGCCGCCAGGGCGGCGGCCGACCCGCCGGAGGAGCCGCCGGGCGTGAGCTCTGGATGGCGCGGGTTCGGCACGTAGCCGTAGTGCAGGTTCTGCGACGTGACGCCGTACGCGAACTCGTGCAGGTTCGCCTTGCCGACGTTGACCCAACCGGACTCCTCCAACAGGCGTACCGCCGGCGCGGTCACTGCCGGCACGTGGTCGCCGAACACCACCGACCCGTACGTCGTGCGCACACCGGCCGTGTCGAAGAGGTCCTTCACCGCGAGCCGCCGCCCGGGCGGCCCCGGCGCGAGCTCGGTGATCCAGATGTTGTCTAGCTCAGCCAGAGGTAGATGTAGGCGACCGCGACCGTGCCGCCGAAGAGCAGCACGAAGAGCCCGACGAGTGCCCAGCCGAACACCATGTTCTTGCGCGCGATCTCGGCTTCGTTCGGTTCCATCTAGATCAGCACGTCCACGGCCATCGCGACGAAGAGCGCGGCCAGGTAGAGGAGCGAGAAGTGGAACAGCATCACGGCGTTGCGGCGCTCGAGTGAACGCCGCAGCTCGCGGGCAAGCGCGATGAACACGCCGCCCAGCACGATCGCCGCCACCGCGTACGCAATGCCGAACGTGCCGAGCCCGACCGGGATCAGCGTGACGACGACGAGCACGACGGTGTAGCGAACGATCTGCTTCGCCGTCTCCGCGTCGCCGCGCGTGACCGGCAGCATCGGCACGCCCGCGCGCGCGTAGTGCTCCTTGATCATCAGCGCGAGCGCCCAGAAGTGCGGCGGCGTCCACACGAACACGATCGCGAACATCACCAGCGCTGCGAAGCCGAGATGCCCGTGCGCCGACGCATAACCAACGAGCGGCGGTACCGCACCGGCCGCGCCGCCGATGACGATGTTCTGCGCGGTCGAGCGCTTCAGCCAGCGCGTGTAGATGAGCACGTAGAAGAGGTTGCCCGCGAGCGCCAACAACGCCGTCGGCACGTTCACCAGCGACGCCAAGAGAACGAACGAGAACGCCGACAGCGCGAGCCCGAACTCGAGCGCGGCCGCCGGCGCGATGCGCCCCGTTGCAACCGGCCGGCCCTCGGTGCGCGAGCCCATCAGCTTGTCGATGTCGCGGTCGAGGTAGTGGTTGAGCGCCGATGCGCCACCGCACGCCAACGCAAGGCCGAACACCGTGAGCGCGAACACGCCCGCCTTCGGCGCGCCGCCGGCTCCGACGAACGCGCCTGCGCCGCCGGTCAGCAGCAGCAGCGACATGACGCGCGGCTTCGTGAGTGTCGTGTAGTCCCGCCACGATCCCGACGCATCCGCATGCCGGAACGTGCGCGCCGCAAGCGCGACGGTTGCGGCGAACGCGGTGGCGGCGAGCGCCAGGTGCAGCCCGCGGGTCGTGATGACGGCTGCGCTGACGAAGTACGCGAGCGCCAGCACGGCCAGAGGCAGCAGCCGCCGCGCCTGCACCCACGCGATCGCCGTCAATGCCGCGAGCGGCGGCAGCGCGATGCCGGCGAGCAGCCGGTGCGCCGTGCCCCAGTCCAAAGCGCCGGAGACGACGGCGAGTCCCGTCCCCGCGACGGCGCCGACACCCAGCGCACGCGCCGACCAGCTCATGGCCCGCCCCGAGATTCGGCAAGCCGCTCGCGCACATCCCGCAGAGGCCGCGCGCTCGTGACGTACGGGACGCGGTCGAAGTTCCACGGCGGCGGCGGCGAGGTCGTGTACCACTCGAGCGTGTCGGCCTGCCACGGGTCGTTGCCCGCGCGGCGTCCGACGCGCGCCGTCTGCACGACGTTGAAGACGAACACGAGCATCCCGAGCGCCATCACGAAGGCGCCGATCGACGAGGCCATGTTGTAAGCCTCCCACAGACCGTGCTGGTGGTACGTGTAGATGCGGCGCGGCATCCCCATCAACCCCAGCATGTGCTGCGGGAAGAAGGTGAGGTTGAAGCCGATGAAGATCGTCCAGAAGTGCAGTTTCCCGAGCCGCTCGTCGAGCGCGCGGCCGAAGATCTTCGGCCACCAGTAGTAGAGCCCGGAGAAGATCCCGAACATCGAGCCGCCGAAGAGCACGTAGTGCAGGTGCGCGACGACGAAGTACGTGTCGGTCACCTGCCAGTCGATCGGGAACGCGGCCAGGAAGATGCCGGAGATGCCGCCCATCGTGAACACCGCGATGAAGCCGAGCGCCCACAGCATCGGCGTGTCGAACGAGATGTTCCCGCGCCACAGCGTCGCGAGCCAGTTGAGGATCTTCACGCCCGTCGGGATGGCGATCACCATCGACGTCACCATGAAGAAGGAGTCGAGCGCCAGCGGCATGCCGACGGCGAACATGTGGTGCGCCCAGACGAGCATCGAGAAGAACGCGATGCCGATCGTCGACAGCGCGACCGCCTTGTAGCCGAAGATCGGCTTGCGCGCGAAGACGGGGATGACCTCCGAGATGATCCCCATCGCGGGCAGGATCATGATGTAGACCTCGGGGTGCCCGAAGAACCAGAAGACGTGCTGGTAGAGGATCGGGCTACCGCCGTGCACCGGGTCGAAGTAGTGGGTGCCGAGGTTGCGGTCGAGCAGCACGAGCGTCAGGCCCGCGGACAGCGTCGGCAGCACGAGGATCAGCATCCAGCCGTACGTGAGCATCGCCCACACGAACAGCGGGATGCGCATCCACGACATGCCGGCCGTGCGCATGTTGTGGATCGTGACGACGAAGTTCACCGCGCCGAAGAGCGATGCGAGCGTGAGGATGTGCAGCGACAGCACCCACAGGTCGACGCCGTGTCCCGGTGAGTGCAGCGTCGAGAGGGGCGCGTAACACGTCCAGCCGCATTGCGCCGCGCCGCCCTTCGCGAAGAAGCTGAGGTACAGCACGAGCCCGCCCATCAGGTACAGCCAGTACGAGAGCGCGTTCAGCCGCGGGAACGCCATGTCGCGCGCGCCGATCTGGAGCGGCACCAGGTAGTTGCCGAACCCGGCGAAGATCGGGACGATGACGAGGAAGATCATCGTCGTGCCGTGGATCGTGACGACCTCGTTGTAGGAGCCGCGCACGACGACGTGGTTGTCGGGGACGAGCAGCTGGATGCGGATCAGCAGCGCGAGGATGCCGCCGAGCCCGAAGAAGCCGAGTGCCGTGCAGATGTAGAGCAGGCCGATGCGCTTGTGGTCGACGGTCGTGAGCCACGACATCCAGCCGGCGCGACGCCAGTCGGTGCCTGCGGGCGGAACGCGTTCGACGCCCGCGACCATCAGCCGCCCACCTTCGCGTACTGCTTCGTGTAGGAGATCAGCGCCTGGATCTGCGCGTCGGTCCAGTTCTTGCCCACGGCGGGCATCAGCCCGCGCCCGTTCTTCAGCAGCGTCGTGATGCTGTTCGCGTCGCCGAGCAGCGGGTTGCCGCCGAGCGCCGGGCCGACGTACTTGTGGTCGAGGCGGTGGCACGACTCACACACGCCTTGGAACTCTTCCTTGCCGAGGTTCACACCGCTCGCGTTCGCGGCGCGCTGCGAGATGAATGTGTCGTACTGCGCGCGCGGCACGACCTGCACGGTCGCGTCCATCAGCGCGTGCTGGATGCCGCAGAGCTCGGCGCAACGCGCGGCGTACGTGCCGACCGGCGCCTTGAACCACGTCTTGTTCGTCTTGCCGGGGATCGCGTCGTACTTGCCGCCAAGGTCAGGCACCCACCACGAGTGGTTGACGTCGTAGGGCAGGCCGATCACGTCCTCGTGCACGACTTCGTTCGCCGGCGCGATCATGCGGTTGATCGACACGGCGCCGTTCGGGTAGCGGAACAGCCAGTAGAACTGGTGCCCCTCGATCTGGATCGTCGTCTCGTTCGCAGCCGACGCGGCCGGCGCGTGCGCGATTCCCGGGAGCTCCCAGAAGACGAAGATCCCGATGCAGGCCAGGATCACGACCGGCACCACCGTCCACAGGATCTCGAGGCGTGTCGCGCCGTGGATCTGCGGGCCTTCGACGGAGCGCGCCCGGTTCCGCCGCCGGTACTTGACGACGAAGATCACGAGGACCGCCTCGACCACGATCAGCACGACGCCGGTGAAGCCGGCGACGACCAGGAACGCGGTGGTGGTGCGGTGCGCGTTCGGCGAATGGGCCTCGCCGGGCAGGAAGCCACCGTTCCCGGCGAGTGCGACGGACGCCGCGGCGAGTGCCACGACGCTCGTGATCAAAGTGGCAAGAACGATCCGGCGCACGCCGAGTGGCATCGTATAGGCGTGGAGGCGAGGAGTCAGGTCGAGCTGCCGTCGGACGTGGGCGAGCCAGTCGAGGTGTATGTCAACGGAGTTCCGCAACGAGCGGGCGTCGACTACCAGCGGCGCGGGCATTCGCTCGTGTTCGGCCGCGAGCTCGCCGGCGAGGGCCGCCTCGGCTTCTGGCGCTGGACGTCGATCATTTTTGGGGTCGCGGGGACGTATCGGAAGAATGACAAGGTGGATGTCGTCTTCACCCGCAACGGGCGGCGGACGGTCGTGACCCTCGAGCCCGACCGCGGCGATGGCGTCTAACGCCCGCTCGCTGCCTGTCGCCGTGAGTGCCAGGCACGTTTCCGACTGGCTGGCGACACGCTGGTCGACTCCGGTGATCCTCGTCGGGCTCACCGCGATCTCGCTGCTCCTGCGCACCCGCATCCTGAACGCGGGCTTCTGGATCGACGAAGGGCTGTCGGTCGGCATCGCGCACCATCATTGGACGTCGATCCCGCACGTGCTGAAGCAGGACGGCTCGCCGCCCGCGTACTACATGCTGCTCGGCCTCTGGATTCGCGTGTTCGGCGACGGCGAGCGCGCGACGCACACGCTGTCGCTGATCTTCGCGCTCGCGTGCATCCCGCTTGCGTACGCGGTGGCGAAGTCGCTGTTCGGGCGCACGACTGCGATCGTCGTTGCGATCCTCGCGGCGTTCGACCCGTACCTGACGTACTACGCGCAGGAGACGCGCATGTACACGATGGAGGCGTTCCTCTCGCTGCTCGTCGCCTGGGCGTACGTGAACGGCGTGTTGCGCGGGTCGCGTCGCTGGTGTGTCGCGCTCGTGCTGTCACTGACGCTGCTGCTGTACACGCACAGCTGGGCGCTCTTCGTCTGCGCGGCGCTTGCGGCGACGACTGCGATCGTCGCGCGCGAACGCTGGCGCGAGTTCGTCGGTGTCGCGGTCGGCGTCACGATCCTCTACGCGCCGTGGCTGCCGACGCTGCTTTACCAAGTGCGTCACACCGGCGCGCCGTGGTCGACGTCGCCGAGCGTCCACGCACTCGTGCTCGCACCCGGTGCGGTGCTGCAGGGCGACGGGCCGTTGATGGCGTTCGCGCTCGTCGGCGGCATCGGCCTCTCTGTGCACATCCGCCGCCGCGACGACGCGGAACGAACAGTGCTGCTCGGTTTGCTCTGGAGCGTCGCGATCACCGTGCTGCTCGCGTGGGTGGCATCGCAGGTTTCGCCGGCGTGGACGACGCGCTACTTCGCGGTTGTCGTCGGCGCGGTGCTGCTCGTCGCTGCGCGCGGGCTCGTCGAGGCGCGGCGGCTCGGGCTGATCGCGCTCGTCCTGATCATCTTCGTCTGGATGGGCTACTCCGCGCACAACGACAAGGAGAACGCGCGCCAGATCGCCGCGGCGCTCACGACGCATCCGGGCGAGCTGCTGATCTCGACGCATCCCGAGCAGATCCCGGTGCTGCGCTACTACTTCGGGCCGAGCCTGCGCTACGCGAACACGTTCGGCCCGGTGAAGGATCCGCAGGTGTTCGACTGGGTCGACGCCGTCTCACGGCTGCAGGCGACGCCGCCGCAGCAGACGCTCGACAAGCTGCTCGCAACGGTGCCGAAGGGGCAGGATTTCATCGTCATCACCCCGGTCTTCCGCGACTACCGCGCGTGGGATGCGAAGTGGACGAAGCTCGTGTGGCAGACCTCGACGGTGTGGTCGTCGCTGCTCCAGCATGACCCGCGGGTGCAGGAGGTTGGGCACGTCTCGACCAACGAGATCGCCCTCCACCTGAACTACTTCAAGCCCTTGCAGGCGTTTGTCTATAAGCACGTTGGTTAGAGTCCAGGGGCGCAGGCGGATGCGCTTCTCATGACGAACGGAAACCGGGAGACACTCGAGACCATGCTCGTGCTCGGCGGCGGCCCCGCTGGGCTGACCGCCGGCTACCTCTTGGGCAAGGCCGGCCGCGACGTCGTCGTGCTGGAAGCCGAGGACCAGGTCGGCGGCCTTGCGAAGACGGTGGAGCGCGACGGCTACCGCTTCGACCTCGGCGGCCACCGCTTCTTCACGAAGTCCACCGAGGTGAACAAGCTCTGGTGGGAAGTGATGGGCGACGAGTTCCTGCTGCGCCCGCGCATGTCGCGGATCTACTGGAACAACCGCTACCTCGACTATCCGCTGCGCGGCCCCGACGTGATCAAGAAGCTCGGCCCGATCGAGCTGACGCGCTGCATGGCGTCGTACGTGCGCGCAGCGGTGCGCCGCGACAAGCGCGACGACACGTTCGAAGAGTGGGTGTCGAATCGCTTCGGCCGCCGGCTGTTCGAGCTGTTCTTCAAGACGTACACCGAGAAGCTGTGGGGCGTGCCGACGACGGAGATTCGCGCGGAGTGGGCGGCGCAGCGCATCAAGGGGCTGTCGTTCTTCTCCGCGGCGAAGGCCGCGTTTTTCGGCAACAGAGGAAACAAGGTCAAGAGCCTGATCTCCGAGTTCCATTACCCGCGCTACGGGCCGGGGCAGATGTGGGAGACGATGGCGACGGCGATCACCGACGTCGGCGGCGAGGTGCGCATGCAGGCGCCCGTCGAGCGCATCGAGCTGGCGGGCAATCGCGTCGTCGAGGTCGAGGCGGGCGGCGAACTGTACGAGTTGCCGACCGGCGTGATCTCGTCACTGCCGCTGCGCGAGATGGTGGAGATGATCCATCCGCATCCGGCGCGCGAGGTGCTCGACGCTGCGCGCGGCCTGCGTTACCGCGACTTCCTCACCGTCGCGCTGGTCGTCGACGGCGAAGACCTGTTCCCCGACAACTGGATCTACATCCACGAGCCGCGCGTGCAGGTCGGCCGCATCCAGAACTACCGCTCGTGGTCGCCGTGGATGGTTCCCGACCCGAGCAAGGCGTGTGTCGGGCTCGAGTACTTCTGCTTCGCGGGCGACGAGCTCTGGACGATGGCGGACGACGATCTCGTCGAGCTCGCTGCGAGTGAGCTCGAGCAGCTCGACCTCGCACCGCGCACGAAGGTGGAGCGCGGGTTTGTCAGCCGCGTCCCGAAGGCGTATCCGATCTACGACTCGAACTATGCGGGCCGCGTTGCGACGATTCGCGCGTGGCTCGACGGGATCGAGAACCTGCAGCAGGTGGGCCGCAACGGCCTGCACCGTTACAACAACTCAGACCATTCGATGCTCACGGCGATGCGCGCGGTCGAGAACCTGCTCGACGGCGCGCAGCACGACATCTGGGAGGTCAACGCCGAGAGCGTCTACCACGAGACGCACGAAGAGGACGAGCACCCGTACCGGGTCGCTCCCGTGACGCCGGAAATGCGGCGTGCTCTCGCAAAGCGCCCTTAGAGGTCGAACTGTGCCTGGCACTTCTGGTGCCAGGCGCCTTCTTGTTCCGCTCGCCGTCGTCGGCAGTGTCGTCGCGGTCGTCATCCTCGCGCTGCCGGTCGTCTGGTGGTCGCCGCTCAACGTCGACGAGGAGCTGACGCTTCGCGTCGCGCAGTTCTCGTTCGGCCACATCTTCCATGTCGTCTCCACCGAGCGCGGCGGCGGCCC
>DASUKC010000121.1:0-31676 GCA_036278975.1 Gaiellaceae bacterium | reverse complement strand
CAATCCGGGTCGAGCTCACGTAGCCGCTTCACCCGCTCCCCAAGCGGCGGGTGCGAATCGAACAGCGCGCCCAGCCCCTTCTCCGCGAACGGGTTCATCGTGTACAGCGGCTCGGTCGCCGGCGAGGCCTCGAACGGGACGAGCTGCATCGCCTGCTCGAGGCGGAGCAGCGCGTCGGCGAGCCCGTGCGGCGACGAGCAGAGCTCGGCGGCCGTGCGGTCGGCCGCGTACTCCCGCTTCGGCGACAGCATCAGGTGGACGAACGATGCCGCGAGCGGCGCGAGCACGAAGACGAGCGCGCGCTGCAGCGCACCGCCGACGCGCGACGGCTCGACGACCGACATCGCGAGGATCACGACGACCGTCTGCAGCAGCACGTCGCGATGGCGGATGTGCGCCAGCTCATGCGCGACCACACCCTCGAGCTCGGCCGGCGACGCCACGCCCATCAATCCGACCGACACTGCGATCCCGGAGCCGCCGCCGGCGCCGCGACTGGACGAGAGCGCGCGAGGATAGCTGTCCGGCAGCACGTAGAGCTTCGGCTTCACGACGCCGGCGGCCGACGACAGCCGCTCGACCGTCGAGTGCAGTGCAGGCGCCTCGACCTGGACGAGCTCGCGCGCGCCCAGCATCCCCATCACGATCCGGTCCGCGTACGCGTAGATCGCGGCTGCGAGCAGCACCACCGCTCCGGCGAAGAGAATGGAGACGCGGTAGCCGCCGAGCTTCCAGCCGGCCGCGCCGAGCACCACGCCCGCCACGGCGACCAGCGCCCAGCATTTGAGCACGTTGCGAATGACGAGCAGGCGCCGCGCCATGCCGGGCTCGCTACGCCTCGTCGTCGGTGTCCGGCGTGTCCTCGTCGTCGAGCCCGCGCGGCGGCCAGTCGGGCTCGGGCGCGTCGCAGCGGCTCGAGCAGTGCAGCGACGCGACGTTCTGCAGCGGAATCAGGATGTGGCCGTTCAGCTCGACGTGCGCAACGTCTTCGACGTAGCAGTACGCGGTGAGGACGCCGTCCTGGTATTCGCCGCCGAAGAGAGCGATCTCGACCTGCTCGCCCTTGTACTTGTTGGTGTAGTCCTCCACCGCGACGAAAGCTACTCGATCGGAGCGGCCAGCCGGTCGTCGCGGAAGTGCACCTCGAGAACGGCACAGTTCTCGACCGGGTGGTACGGATCCTCGCTGATCAGGTCGTGGATCGAGCGAATCGTGCCGCCGTGGCCGACGATCAGGATGCGGTGTCCTTCGTTCGCGCGTGCGATACGGACAACCGCGTCACGTGTGCGCGCGAAGTGCTGCTCATGGGTCTCACCGTCCGGCCGTTTGCCGTCGGGGAAGCGCTCCTGGATCTCGCTGCGGGTGAGCCCCGACCAGGAGCCGATGTCGATCTCCCGCAGGCCGGCGTCGACGACCACCGGGACGTTGTGCGGCTCGGCGACGATCAGCGCCGTCTCGTGCGCGCGCCGCAGGTCGCTCGAGTACGCGGCGTCGAAAGGGATGTCGCGGAGCTCCTCGGTGAGCTCTCGCGCCTGTGCGCGCCCGGTGTCGTTGAGCGGCGGGTCGGCCCAGCCCTGCCAGCGGCCTTCGCGGTTCCAGTCGGTCTCGCCGTGACGTGCGATGAGGATGGTGGTCACGCCGCTAACGTAGCGACCCGTGGAGCTGGGTCTTCAAAACAAGGTGTGCGTGGTTACGGGGTCGACCGGCGGCATCGGCGCGTGCGTCGTGCGCCAGTTGCGTGACGAGGGCGCGCGGGTCGCCAGCTCCGGGCGCAGCGAGGCGGGTCCCGGCGAGATGCACGTCTCGCTCGACCTGACGCAGCGCGGCGAGCCCGAGCGGCTGATTGCGGAGACCGTGCGCGCGTTCGGTCGCCTCGACGTTCTCGTCAACAACGTCGGCGGCACCGAGATTCGCAAGCTCGCCGAGCTCACCGACGACGACTGGCAGTCGAGCTTCGAGCTCAACCTGATGAGCGCCGTGCGCGCGACGCGCGCCGCGCTGCCGGTGATGAAGGAGCAGGGTGGAGGCGTGATCGTGAACGTCTCGTCGACCGCGGCGAAGCGGCCATCGACCGGGATGCCCGACTACTCGGTGATGAAGGCGGCGCTGCTTTCTTTCTCCCGGCTCGTCGCCGACGTCTATGCCGCCGACGGCATCCGCTGCAACGCGGTGACGCCCGGGCCGACCGCGACGAGCGCCTGGCTGGGGGAGGGCGGGCTTGCCGACCAGCAGGGCGAACGCGACGCCGTGCTCGCGAAGGTCGCCGCAGGTCGGCCGCTCGGCAGGCTTGCCGAACCCGACGAGATCGCCTCAGTCGTCGTCTTCCTCGCGTCCGACCGGGCGTCGTATGTGACCGGCGCGGCCTGGTCGGCCGACGGCGGCACAGTCCCGATCATCATCTGACACACCTACATAACGGGGACTGGCACCTACCTGTCCCCGTGGATTGTCGGTTTTGGACACCTGGGCCACGTCCAAGGTCGCGGCTACGCTGGCTCGATGGAGCTCGCGGGAACCGTCGCAGAAGCCTTCGCGCAGCGCATGCGCGAGCTCGAGGAGCGCGCGCTCTCCGACCTCGCCGTGCGCTCGTACGACACGCGCGGGCGGGCGCGCGCAGAAGAAGAGTGCAGCGTCCGCACGCCGTTCCAGCGCGACCGCGACCGCATCGTCCACTCGAAGCCGTTCCGCCGGTTGAAGGGCAAGACCCAGGTCTTCATCGACCCGGCTGGCGACCACTACCGCACGCGTATGACGCACACGCTCGAGACGACGATGATCGCGCGCGTCGTCGCGCGCGCACTGCGGCTGAACGAGGATCTCGCGGAGGCGATCGGCCTGGGCCACGACATGGGTCATCCGCCGTTCGGTCACGCGGGCGAAGCCGCGCTCGACGAGCTGCTGCGCGACCAGGGCGGCTTCCGCCACAACGAGCACTCGGCGCAGATCGCGCGCGACCTCAACCTCACGCATGAAGTCGTCGACGGCATCCGCACACACACCGGCGACGCTGAGCCCGAGACGCTCGAGGGAAAGATCGTTCGCATCGTCGACCGCGTCGCGTACATCAACCACGACATCGACGACTCGATTCGCTACGGCATCCTCACCGAGGCCGACCTGCCGCGGGACGAGATCGCCCTGCTCGGGCCGACCGGCGCGAAGCGCGTCGACACGCTCGTCCACGATCTCGTCGAGACCTCCGCGTCGGTCGGCGACATCGCCCAGAGCGAGGAGATCGGCGGCGCGATGCTGCGCCTGAGGTCGTTCATGTTCGACCGGGTCTATCTGGCGCCGGTCACCGAGCCAGAGCACGACCGGGCGCGCGCAACGATTCGCCGCATTTTCGAGAGTGGAGCGTCGGTCGAGTTCATCGCGGGGATGACCGACCGCTACGCGCTGGCGTACGCTGAACGCCTCCCGTAATGGCGCGCATCAAAGACAGCTCGGTCGAGGCGGTGAAGGCAGGCGCCGACTTCGTGGCGGTCGTCGAAGACCGGACTGCGCTGCGCAAGGCCGGAGCGCGCCTGACCGGCCGCTGCCCGTTCCATGAAGAACGGACGCCGAGTTTCTCGGTCAACCCGGTCGACAAGCTCTACTACTGCTTCGGCTGCGGCGCGAAGGGCGACCTGATCACGTTTGTCCGCGAGACGCAGGGCCTCGACTTCGTCGGAGCAATCGAATGGCTCGGCGATCGCTTCCGCATCCCGCTCGAATACGAAGAGGCATCGCCCGAGCAGGAGGCGCGCCGAGAACGCAGTCAGCGCCTGCGCGCGCTGCTCGAGCAGGCGGCCGCGTACTACGAGCGCACACTCTGGGAGACGGAGGTCGGCTCCCTCGCACGCGACTATTTGAAGGGCCGCAACCTCGGCGAAGACATCTCGCGCGAGTTCCGGCTCGGGCTCGCACCCGGAGGCGACTCGCTTTCGCGGAAGGCGATGGCGAAGGGCTTCACGCAGCAGGAGTTGCGTGCAGCCGGACTGAGCCGCGCGCGCGGCGGCGACTACTTCCAGCGTCGCCTGCTGTTCCCGCTCGCGGATGCGCGCGGCCGGATCGTCGGCTTCCAGGCGCGCAAGCTCTACGAGGACGATCCGCTCGCGGCGAAGTACGTCAACACGCCGGAGTCGGAGTTGTTCCACAAGGGCTCTGTCGTCTACGGACTCGACAAGGCGCGTGCCGCGATCAGCCGTGAGAACCGCGCGTGCGTCGTCGAGGGCAACACCGACGTGATCGCCTTGCGGCAGGCCGGCTTCGAGCCCGTCGTCGCAAGCATGGGCACTGCGCTCACAGACGCACACCTGCGCGAGCTCGGCCGGCTCACGAAACGGCTGTGGCTCGCCTTCGACGGCGACGCGGCGGGTGAGGCGGCGACGCTCCGCGGGATGGAGCTTGCGGTGCAGCAAGGCTTCGACGTAAAGGTCGTCGCACTCAAGGAGGGTGTCGATCCGGCGGACGACCCGTCGGGATTCGAGCGCAAGCTTGGCGCGGCCGAGCCGTATCTCGTCTACCGCACGCGCATCGAGATCGACCGCGCGGACGATCGCGCCGAAGCGTTCAAGATCGTGAAGGAGCTGCTCGACGCAGCCGACGAGTCACCGGCCCGCCAAGACGCGTGGCGCTACGCGAACGACAAGCTCGGGATGACGGTGCAGCTCGCCCGCGCAGCATCGACGGTTCGCGCCGCCGCACCGGCAACGCAGCGCGTCATGGACGCGGGCGGCAAGCTCGAGCGCAATGCCCTCGCAGGCGCGCTCCGCTACGAGCCCCTGCGCACGTTGCTGTCGACGCTATCGCCTGACCATTTCTACGACCCGCTCATGCGGCGCCTGCGTGATCACATCGTCGACGGCGCACCGCTCGACGCAGAAGACACAGGCGCCCTCGCCGAGCTCGACGCACGCGCAGAAGCGGAGGGAATCGACGAGACGACGGGCGAAGAGCTCCTCTGGCGGCTGCGCGAACGCGAGCTTCGCCGCGAGCTGCAACACGCACCTGCGGAGAAGCTGAAGGAACTGACCGAAGCGCTCGGCGTGGTGCAAGAGCGTGTCGGAGCGCTCAGCTAACCGCGGCTACACTGTCCGCCGCTTGAGCGATCCCCGGTAGCTCAATTGGCAGAGCATTCGGCTGTTAACCGAAGGGTTGTTGGTTCGAGTCCAACCCGGGGAGCTTCAGTCCGCGATCAAGAGGTGCAGCGTCACCTCGTGTTGCGGCGCACCGTTTTCAGCTGACGGCGAATAGAGCGTCAGCGTCGCCGGCCCGCCGGACGCCACGTGAAAGACGGTGTCGAAGGTCCCAACACCCGGCGCGCCCTGCGTTGCAGTCAGCGTTCGCTGGATCGGCGGCTGGCCGTGAACCGAGAGCTTCGCGACGAGCGTTGCTTCGAAGACGATCGCGGAACCTTTGACGTGGAAGGTGTGCGGCAGCGGCGTTGCGCCGACTGGAGACTCGACGAGGATCGGTGGCGCAAACGCCGCCTCGTCCTGGCGCGTCAGGCCTTTGTGTCCCGGCAGGTCGACGCGCTGAATCGAGGAAAACTGCGTCAGCGTCCAAACGATCTCCGCAGTCGACGCCGCGCTGGGCGTCGAGAGCTGGCTCAGCGTCGCCGTGCCGTTAGAGACGGCGATCTGCGCCTTCACGTGCAGCGCGTCCAGCGCGGTAGCAGCGTCGATCGGACCGGACAGGACAGGGGAGGCGTGAACCTCGATCTTCTTGCTGGGGCCGACGCGGTACACGAGCACCGTCGGGGAGATCCGGGGTGTCGGCAACGGCTTCTTGACCGTCGACGTCGTCGTGGTGGTTTGGGCAGTTGTCGACGACGAATGCTTATGGACGATCAAGTACAGGCCGGCGGCCAACATGGCCAAACCGGCCGCCCAAAGCAGAAGTGTGAGCCATTTCACGGGGTGACGTTATCCTGTCGAGGTGAGTGTGTTCGCCGTAGTTCTGCTTGCCGCGGCGGTCGTCCTGCTCGCAGCCGCCGAGTGGCCGCGGCTCGCGGGCCGGGTGAATCTTCGGTGGAGGCGGCGAAGGCGTGCCAACCTGCGCGTCGTCACCGACGAGAGCAACGAGACGGACGACTTCGCGAAATCAGTCGAGCGCGACCTCGCCGCGCTGCCGACGATCGACGAGCACGACCTCAAACACCGCGGCTAAGAAACGGTGACCGTCGCCTTGAGCGTCGCCGTATTCGGGAGCACCGGCGGGACATCCTCCATGTTCTTCGTCTCCTGGTAGTCGCCCACACTGACCTGCAGCGAATGCCTGCCGGGCGACGCCTGGATCGTGAAGATGCCCTTGTTCCACGAGCCCTGGACGGTCTTACCGTCGACCTTCGCGACGATCGACGTGGGATCGACGCCAGAGCCGGCATCCGTCGCCGCCACGTGAATCGCAAAGTGTGTGCTCTTGAGAACCTTCAGCTTCGGCGGCGTCGTGTCGTTCACCCAGTAGCGGAAACTGAACGCGCCGGCTTGCGCCGCCGACGTCGTGTCGAAGACGAGATCGTAGTAACCCTTCGCCGGTAGCACCGCGCCCGCGACTTTGATCCGCTTGCCATAGCTGTTGCGGTACGGGTTCAAGTCCATCGGCAGGCCGACGTACCCGGTCAGGTGATCCTCTGCGCCGTCGAAGGTGACATGCGGGTACGCGCTGCCGGAAAGCACGCGGACGCCGAAGTTCGCGACGCTGGACGTGATGCGAATGCGGTACGCGCGCTCAGGGCCCGGGTACGTCGCGTCGCCGGTCGGATAGCGGTAGCTCGTGATCAGCGACGGCGCGCCCTTCGTCGTGCCGCGGTACACCCCGGCTTTTGCGATGGCGGCGCGCGTTTCCGTGGCCAGCTTCGGTGCGCTCACGTCGAACCAGAACGGGATGCGGCGCGTCGTCGTGCCGTTGCTCAGCACGACGAAGCCACTGGTGTCACCGGGCGTTCCGCCCGCGGTTGCTGTCACAGCCAGCGTGCCGGGCACCGTGACCGTCGATGGGGCAGTGGCACCGCTGGAGCTCGAGACGTTCCAGGTGCCGGCTCCGCCGCCTGCGTCCGTGAGCGCGACGTTGCGTGTCGCGCGCGCAAAGGGTGCGAGCCGCCCGAACGAGAGACCGCTCGGCGTGGCGAAGAACAGCGGGTTGTCGGCCTGAGGCAAATTGACGAGGCCGCCGCCTTCGCGCTGCGGCGACTCTTCGCCGCCGGATGCCGTGTGCACCGGCGAGCCGGTCTGCACGAGCGCCGACTTCACCTGCGCGACCGTCCAACCGGGATGACGCTGCAGCAACAGCGCGGCTGCGCCTGCGACGTGCGGCGTCGCCATGCTCGTCCCGCTCAAGTTGCCCCAGGTGCCTTGCGACGGCGGCAGCGACGACAGGACATTCAACCCCGGTGCGCTCACGTCCGGCTTCATCCCGAGCGAGACAGCTGTCGGTCCTGCCGAGGAGAACTCGGCGATGTGGTCAGACGAGTCGACGGCGGCAACCGTGATCGCATCCGGCGCGCTCCCGGGCGACGTGACGGTGCCGTAACCGAGCGGGTCGAAGTCGTTCCCGGCCGCGACGACGGGCACGACGCCGGCGTGCGCGGCATTGTCGATCGCGACGACGACGAGATCGCGCGACGGCTCGATCTCCGGCTCGCCGATCGACAGGTTGATCACGTTCATGCCGTCGGACACGGCCGCCTCAATCGCCGCAGCGATCTCTGCCGCGTTGCCGTCGAGGCCGAAGTCCGGTGTCGGCACGGTGAGCGCCTTGTAGTTGCCGATGTACGCAGCAGGCGCGACGCCCGTCAGCAGCCGCGAGCCATCCCGCGCGCCGTGGTCGCCCGCCGCGATACCCGCGACATGCGTTGCGTGGAACGAGTTCACCGGGTCGAACGGCGTTTTCGCGTACTTCCAGGTCTCACCCGCAGGCGAGAAGGTGCGCTGCACGATCACCTTTGGCGTCGTGGCCGACGTGATCCCCTTCGGGAAGCCGGGCGGGTACGAGAAGCCGGCCGGATCGAAGTAAGGGTGCTGCGCGTCGAGGCCGTCGTCGATGATGCCGATCTTCATCCCTTGTCCTGCCGTGGCGAGGGTCGGGCCCCACAACTGGTCCGCGCCGATCTGTTGCACCCCGTCCTTCACCGTCAGCGAGTGATAGACGACGTTCGGCCAGACCTTCGCCACGCCCGGGACGCGCGCGAGATCGGCGACCGACGACTGCGGCAGCGCGACGGCGAAGCCGTCGAGCACGAGGTGGTAGCGCCAGCGCACGTCCGCGTTCGGGACGGTTGCCTGCACGCGCGCGATCGTCGCGTTCTGTGCGGCGACGAGCCGGCGTTCGTACGCCTCGTGCGACGCGGACTGCATCTGGCGGCCATACGAGACGGCAAGCGACGGCGCCGTCAGCGTGACGACGACCTCGGTCATCGCGCCAGGCGCACCGAAAGAGTCTCCGGAAAGCAGGGCGGCGGCTGCAGCCGCCGCTACGAGAAGTGAGAGCTTCCTGGTCAGAGTGCGGATGAGAGGACTTGAACCTCCACGCCCTTACGGGCACACGGACCTGAACCGTGCGCGTCTACCAATTCCGCCACATCCGCGTGCGGTCGGCCATTGTAGCCCCGCTACGATCGGCCGAGTGACCACGGAACCCCTTCGGACGTTGCTCGAGACCGCGTTCCCGGACGCGACCGAGCTCGACGTCGTCGACCGCACCGGCGGCGGAGACCACTTCCAGGTCGTCGTCAGCGCGCCGTCGCTCCAAGGGCTTTCGCTCGTCGAACAGCACCGCCGCGTCTACCAGGCCCTCGCCGACCCGCTGGCAGACGGCACCATCCACGAACTGCGTATTCGTACGAAGGGAGAGGTCTGATGTACAGCGACAAGATCCGCGACGTGATCGAAGGCTCGGACGTCGTGCTGTTCATGAAGGGCACGCCGGCGTTCGCGATGTGCGGCAACTCGGATCGCGCACTGCGGGCGCTGCGCCGCGCGGGCGCGCCGGTGACGGCTGTCGACATCCTTCCCGACCCGGCGATGCGCCAGGAGCTATCGGAGATCTCAGGCTGGCCGACGATCCCGCAGGTGTTCGTGAAGGGCGAGCTGGTCGGCGGTGCCGACATCGTCGAGGAGCTCGAGGCGAGCGGCGAGCTCGAGTCGACGCTGCGCGCCAAGCTCGGCGACGACTACGCCGCGTCGCGCGACGAGACCGTCGTCGCACTCAGCTAGCCAAGACGGCGAGTACCTCGTCGGCGTGGGTCGCCGGCTTCACCTTCGGGAAAATCTTCTTCACCGTGCCGTCGGTGTCGATGACGAACGTTGACCGGTCGACGCCGAAGTACGTGCGGCCCATGTACGACTTCTCGCCCCACACGCCGTACGCGTCGGCGACCTGATGCTCCTCGTCGGCGAGCAGGCTGAACGGCAGCGAGTACTTCTTCCTGAACTTGCCGTGTGAGGTGACGCCGTCGGGTGAGACGCCGAGGACGACTGCACCGGTGCTCTCGAACTCGCTCCATGCGTCACGGATCCCGCACGCCTGCGTCGTGCAGCCAGGCGTGTCGTCCTTGGGATAGAAGTAGAGGACGACCTGCTTCCCGCGCAGATCGGACAGCTTCACCGTTTCTCCTGTGTCTGTCGACAGTTCAAAATCCGGGGCCGGCTTACCTTCTTCAACCATCGTCGATCCTCTCTATAGGTTTCCCCGATGCTAACGGCGCACCACGTGAACGCCTTCCTGTTGATCGCGGTCTGCCTGACCGCGTCGGTGACGGCGTTCGTGGCGCGGCGGCGCGGGGCGGGGCGGACGATCGCACAGCTGATCGCGCTCGCGCAGACGCTGCTCGTTGCTCAGGTCGGGCTCGGGCTGCTGCTGCTGTCCGACCACAGGCGCGCGAAGGATCACTTGCACTACGCCTACGGGACGTTCGCGCTGCTCGCCGTGCTGTCGCCGTGGCTGTATGCGCCGAGCCAGCCGCGGGCCCGCCTCGCGTGGTTCTCCGGTGCAACACTGCTCGCAGCCGCACTCGGTGTGCGCGCGTTCATGACCGCATGAGCCCGTTTCTCCGCAACCTGCTGATCCTCGCCGGCATCGCCGTGCTCATCGTCGTGTTGAACGCCGAGACGGCGCTCAGCACCGCGAACGTGCTGTTGTCACTCGCCTTCCTGATCGTGATCGCCGTTGTCGTCTATTTCTTCTGGCGCGACTTCGGCCGCCGCGAGATCAACACGTGGCCCGATCGCCAGCGCCGCGTCTTCTACGGGGCGGGCGGGCTGCTGATCGTCGATATCGGCTGGTGGCTCTGGTCGAGCCCGTCCGGTCGCAACGCACTGACGGCGATCGTGGTCGCGGCCGTCTGTGCCTACGTCGGCTTCAAGACGTGGCGCGGCCAGCGCACGTACTACTGAGACAGCGCAGTCAAGTGTCAGACACGAACCGTGGCGTTGACGCCGTCGAGGCGGTCGAGCGCCTCGCGTACCGGCATCTGCTGACCGACGAAGATCGGCGTGTCGCGCTCGGTGTACTTCGACGCTTCCGATTCGCGCAGCGTGAGCATCAAGTGCATGAAGTCCGCCGGCTCGTCGCATTCGAACGCGGTCATGAACTCCTGGTCGTCGATGCCGAACGAGTACGTCGTGTGGTTGTGGATCGTCTCGAACTCGTGGCCGGTTGCGATGTGCTCGTCCATCGCGCGCTGTCGATCTTCGACCGGCAGCGCGTACCACGGCCGAATCTTCACGAAGGGGTAGACGACGAGGTACGGCGAATTCTTCGGCACGACCTTGCGCGGACGGCGCGCCTGCGTGTACTGCGACGCCTTCGTGGTCGCGAGATACGAATACGGCGTCTCGAGCCAGCCTGCAAGCGGTGTCCCGTTCAGCGCGGCGCCGAGCTCGCCGAGATCCTCGTAGCGCGACGTGATCTTCCAGAGGAAGAAGTCGACCTCGGGACGGACGCCCGTCGAGGAATAGGCGCGCAGCGTGTCGAAGCGCGACGCAAAGTCGTCGAGGACGTCGGCGAACGCCTCCTTCGCAGCGGCGCGCTCTTCCACCGGCAGCCGGCGCCACGCCGGATCGACCCGGTAGAAGCTGTAGGCGACGTACTGTCCTTGCGTTTCGCTCACGCCGAAAGATTAGCTCCGGAAGGAGACCGTCTTCGTGCCGGGCGGTCCCGCGTTGGCAAGCGCTGTGGCCGTTGCCGTGAGGTGATGGGTGCCGGCGGCAATGTGACCGCGGAAGAGCAGCTTCTTCGCGACGCCGCCTGAGACGGTGCCGCGCAGCGTTGCCCTGCCGTCCAGCTTCAGCGTGTACGAGCAGTCGAGCGTGCACGTGAGCGTCACGGCCAGTCCGGTTGCCGTCGCCTTGCCCGGCGCGAGTGTGATCTTCGGCGTCAGCGCGAGGGCGGGACAAGTCGCGACGACTCCGCGATGAACCTCACCGGCGGCGTCGCGCGTGGCGGCGAGCGACGACTTCGGCGTGTCGTCGGCGTAGTACAGCCCCGACTGCCAAGCCGACAGCGCCTTCTCGTCGACCACGTGAAAGAGCAGCACGCCGAGCACGGTCTTCTGGCAGAACGCCATTTCCAAGCCTTCGCGGTAGTACGCAGCCTGAGTCGCCTCGTCGACCGGCTTCGTCGTGGCCGGCTCGGTGCCCGTGTACAGCGAGGCCTTGGCCGCCGGGATCTGCGACTCGATGCCGAACTCGTCGTAGAGGATCGGCAACGCTGCACCGCGTTGCGCCGTGCCGCCGAATGCGGCGCTGAGCAGCCCGACGAGCTTGCCGTAGTCGGCGAGACCCATCGCCGTCGAGTTCGGGTGCGGGAAGTTCGGCCCGATCGTCGAGTTCTCCGGATAGGGATGGAATGCGAAGGCGTCCATGATCGGCAGCGCGCGTCCGCTTGCGCGATACACGGCGCCGAGGTCGTTGATGAACGCGGTCGGCGAATGCGTGTCGCGCCCGGTGTTCGGCTTGTCGACGCCGTGCGGTGCAAGCGCGCCGCCGTAGATCGTGCTGTGCGGACGCACCGTCTTGAGCGCGTCGTAGGTCGTCGCGAGCAGCTGCTCATACCCCTGGGCGGCCGCGTCGCTTCCGTCCGCGTTGAACTGCGGTAGCCAGAAGCGGTTCAGGTTCGGCTCGTTGCCGATGATGAAGTCGTGCACGAGCGGAAACTTCTTCGCAATGCTCACTGCGAACGCGGCGAAGTCTGAACGCGCCTGGTCGGTGAGCGGCGTCACGCTCGAGCCGAACGGATAGATCGAAAGGATCACGCGGACGCCGGTGAACTGCGCCGCGTCGATTGCGTTCGTCAGTGCCGTCTCCTGCGCCGCCGGCGGCGCGGTCTCGCCTTTGCTCCACGTCGCAGTCATGCGCACCGCGTCGAGACCTGCGAGCTTCAGCATGTCCATCTGCAGCTTCGACGTCGCGTAGCTCGACGACTCGGCGCCGTCCTCGGCCGCGCCGACGAGCATCGCCGGACCGCCCGCAGCTGCGCGTGCAGCGAGCGCGAAAAACAGCACCAAGACGACGACCAGACCCCGCAACCTCCTCAGGGTAGCCTGGCTAGGTGGCAAGTGAGCGCGTCGAAAGCCAGTTGAAGCGCCTTCCCACCAAGCCGGGCGTCTATCTCTTCCGTAGCGCGAAGGGTGATGTGCTCTACGTCGGCAAGGCGAAGTCGCTGCGCCCGCGTGTGCGCTCGTACTTCCAGGCGGGATCGAGTGACACGCGCCAAGGCATCCGCCAGATGGCCGACCGCGTGTCGGACATCGAGACGATTGTCACCGGCACCGAGGTTGAGGCGCTCCATCTGGAGCAAAACCTCGTCAAGCGTCATCGCCCGCCGTACAACGTTCGCCTTCGCGACGACAAGTCGTTCCCGTACATCGCGGTGACGGTCGACGACGAATATCCCCGCGTGATGTTCACGCGCGAGCGCCACCGTCGCGGCGTCGTGTACTTCGGCCCCTACGCGAACGCAAAGAAAGTGCGTGAGACGCTCGACGTCCTCAACCGAGTGTTTCGTTACCGGCCGTGCGAAGGCCCGAAGCCGGGGCGCCATAGCGGCGTGCCGTGTCTCGACTTCCACATCGAGCGTTGCTTCGCGCCGTGCGTCGGCTACATCTCACCCGAGGACTACCGCGCAGTCATCGACGACGTGATCGAGTTTCTCTCCGGCGACGACAAGCCGATTCGCCGTCAGCTCGAGCAGCAGATGCGCGACGCCGCGGCGGACGAACGATTCGAAGACGCCGCGCGTTACCGCAACCGTTTGCGAGCCGTCGAACGTCTGAGCGAGCGGCAGGCCGTCGAGCGCCGGTCGATGGGGACGATCGACGTGATCGGCATCGCCGTGTCATCCGAACGCGCCGCCGTGCAGGTGTTTCCGCTGCGCGACGGGCGCATGGTCGACCGTTACTCGTTCCACCTCGAAAACGCGGCGGGCGAAGAGGTCGAAGAGGTGCTCGAGCAGTTCTGTCTCGAGTACTACGGCTCGGCGCCGTCGGTGCCGCCGCAGATCCTGGTGCCGCGTGGGGCAGGGGACACCACCGCGCTCGAACAGTTCCTCTCCGAGCGCCGCGGCTCGCACGTCGAGGTACGCATTCCGGAGCGTGGCGAGAAACGCCGGCTGCTCGAGCTCGCGATGCAGAACGCAGAGCTCGCGTTGCAATCGGAGGCGTTCGTGTCGGAGACGAGGCGCCAGCGCCGCGTCGAGGCGCTCGAGGAACTGCGCGAAGTGCTCAACCTCGAGTCGCTGCCGATTCGCATCGAGTGCTTCGACATCTCGAACATCCAAGGCCGCGAAGTCGTCGGCTCGATGGTCGTATTCGAGGACGGTCAGCCGAAGAAGGCGCATTACCGGAAGTTCACGGTGCGCACGCTCGACGGGCAGGACGACTTCGCCGCGATGCGCGAGGTGATCGAGCGCCGCTTCTCACGGCTCGGCGCCGACCCGGCGTCGGCGGATTGGAACGAATCGTTTGCCTCTACGCCGAACCTCGTGGTGATCGACGGAGGCAAGGGTCAGCTGAGCGCGGCGTTGTCGGCAATGCACAGCCTCGATCTGCCGCGCGTCGCGGTGATCGCGTTGGCGAAGCGGGAAGAAGAGGTGTTCGTGCCGGGACAGTCGGCACCGATCGTCTTGCCCGACCACGCACCCGGATTGCAGCTGCTGCAGCGCATTCGCGACGAGGCGCATCGCTTCGCGGTGACGTTCCATCGCCAGCGTCGCGACGCTACTGCGCGCGAGTCGATGTTCGACCAGCTGGAAGGCGTCGGGCCGGCGCGGCGGCGGGCGCTGCTGCAGCACTTCGGCTCGGCGGCAAGGGTGGTGGCAGCGACACAGGAGGAGCTCGAAGGTGTTCCCGGCGTCCCTGCCAAAACCGCGCGCAGCATCTACGCCCAGTTGCACCGTGCCGGTAGGGCATAGAGCGCCGGGCGTGCATAGATTTCCGGAAATGCGTCGCGCCTTTCTCCTCATCCCGCTGGTGCTGCTCGCCTCGGCGTGCGGCGCGAAGACCGTCAAGACGACGTCCGGCGGTCCACCCTCGGCTGCCGTCGTCCTCGGTTCTGGCGCGAAGGCGCTCTATGCCGGCGGCGGCTGGGCTGTCGTGACGCGCGGCTCCAAGGTCGTCGTCGCCCATCTCGTCGGCAACAACTGGAAGGTCGACACGAGCGGCAAGGTAAAGATCAGCATCCTCGGCCCGAAGGGCACGGCGGCGTCGATCCCGCAGGTCGCCGCCGAGCTGAAGGCGCCCGGGGCATTGATCGAAGACGCATTGTGGGTCGACGGCAAGGAGTTGCTCGAAAAGGGCGGCGGCCTAAAGCCGTCCAACGTCACGATCTACGGCGCCCCCGACAAGAAGCTCGCAAAGGGCACGCACGTCGTGATCGCGTATGGCCGCACCGCGACGTCAGGCACGGCAGTGCGCTGGACGTTCCGCGTCGTGTGAATTGCGTATGAGCGCGTTGTGCACCGGTGCACGCGCTGGCGATACTTGCGCCGCACGAAGCTCAGCCGACGATACCCCCCACCGATCGGAAGGCGTCGTGCAGTTGCCCTGCGGCTCGCGAGGACCGAGCTTTACGGGGTTGTCGGGACGGTCACCGGGACTGCGGCACTCTCCCCCCCAAGGTGACCGTCTCGGCGTGCAACCGCACTGGACGGCAACGCCTACGTCCGGCGAAGCCGGCCTTCGGCGTCGCCTGACGACGCTGGCCGCAGGATCCTTCGCCCTCGGGCAACCGGCCGTACCCCACGTACTGTCCTCTGCCCTCGGGCTCGGCTCCTTTGCCAGCGCCGCCCCAGAGCGGTTGACCCTATTCGTCTGAGCTGAGGAAGGGGTAGCGGTAGTCGCGCGGCGGCGTGAACGTTTCCTTGATCGTGCGCGGGCTGACCCAGCGGATCAGGTTCCACATCGAGCCGGCCTTGTCGTTCGTGCCCGACGCGCGTGACCCGCCGAACGGCTGCTGCCCGACGACGGCGCCGGTCGGCTTGTCGTTGACGTAGAAGTTGCCGGCGGCGTAGCGCAGCTTGTCCTTCGCGTGGTCGATCGCGCCTCGGTCTTGCGAGAAGATCGCGCCCGTCAGTCCGTATGGAGCGCCGCTGTCGATCAGGTCGAGCGTGTCGTCCCAGCGCTTCTCGTCGTAGACGTACGTCGTCACCACGGGGCCGAAGAGCTCTTCCTGCATCAGGCGGAACGACGGGTTGCGCGTCTCGATGACGGTCGGCTCCACGAAGAAGCCCTGCGAGTCGTCGTAACCGCCGCCGACGACGACGTCCGAGTCGGTGGTGGACTTCGCCTCTTCGATCGCTTCCACCTGCGTGCGGAACGCGGATGCGTCGATGACGGCGCCCATGAAGTTCGAGAAGTCGGAGACGTCTCCGACCTTGATCGTCGACACCTGCTCCTGCAACCGCTCGCGCAGCTGTGGCCAGAGGTTCGACGGCGCGTACACGCGCGACGCCGCCGAGCACTTCTGTCCCTGGTACTCGAACGAGCCGCGCACGATCGCCGTTGCGAGCGCGTCGACGTCGGCGGATGGGTGCGCGACGATGAAGTCCTTGCCGCCGGTCTCGCCGACGATGCGCGGGTAGTTGCGATAACCGCCCATCGACGCGCCGACCGTCTTCCACATCGAGTTGAAGACCGGCGTCGAGCCGGTGAAGTGGATGCCGGCGAGATGCTCGCTCGCGAGCACCGCGTCGCCGATCTCGGCGCCCGAGCCGTAGACGAGGTTGATCACGCCGTCGGGGAAGCCCGCTTCCTGGAACATCCGCATCAAGTAGTACGCCGACAGCATCGCCGTCGAAGCGGGCTTCCAGATGATCGAGTTACCCATCAATGCCGGCGAGCTCGTCAGGTTTGCGGCGATCGCCGTGAAATTGAACGGCGACACGGCAAAGACGAAGCCTTCGAGCGGGCGGTACTCGAGGCGATTCCACACGCCCTGACTCGAGATCGGCTGCTCCGCATAGATGCGGGTCATGAATTCGACGTTGAAGCGGAAGAAGTCGATCGACTCGCACGCGGCGTCGATCTCTGCCTGATGCGCCGTCTTCGACTGGCCGAGCATCGTGGCGGCGTTGAGCGTGTCGCGCCACGGTCCCGAGAGCAGTTCCGCTGCGCGCAGCAGCACGGCTGCGCGGTCCTCCCACGGCCATCGCGACCAGTCCGCCCACGCCTGTGCCGACGCGTCGATCGCCTGGCGCACGTGTTCCGCGGTGCCCTGGTGCACGTCGGCGAGCACGTGCTCGCGGTTGTGCGGCATCACGGCCTGGCGGGTGTTACCCGTGCGAATGTCCTTGCCACCGATGACGAGCGGGATCTCGATTCGCTCGGAGCTCATCTGCTCGAGGCGGCGCTTCAGCGATGCGCGTTCAGGTGAACCGGGTGCAAAGTCGTGCACCGGCTCATTCGTCGGATGCGGCGGACGGAAGATGGCGTGTGTGCTCATGCGCCGTACATTACGGGCGCCGCGTCGCACTCCGTCGCTCGCGCCGGTCGGCGCTCGCTCCGGGGAGTCGCGCCGTCTCTGCCGGCCACGCTCGCCGAATGAATCGGCGACCGCCTAGTAGACAACTCGGTGGGTGCTGGCGGGCGGTGGCGCGACGGCGTACTCCGTCGCTCGCGCCGGTCGGCGCTCGCTCCGGGAAGTCGCGCCGTCTCTGCCGGCCACGCTCGCCGAATAAATCGGCGACCGTGTAGTAGACAACTCGGTGGGTGCCGGCGGGCGGTGGCGCGACGGTCAGCGGCGGAGCAGGTATGTCGCTGTCGCGACGATCCAGATCATGAAGCCGAGGCTCGACGCGAACGTGTCGGTTCCGACGATCGTCCAGTGCCACGCGCCCTCGAGGATGCCGACGCCGAGCTCCCCGGCCCCGCCGATCAGTCCCGCGTAGCCGAACCACTTCGCCACCTTTCGCGCGCGGAGCGCGGCGACCGACGAGCCGATCACGACGGTCGCGGCGCACGCAGCTGTCGGCGCAGCGAGCCGCGGCGACGCGGTGTAGACGGTGACCGCCTGCAGCGCGACGAAGGCTGCGCCGCCGCCCATCACCGTCGATGCGTAGAAGCCTTCCGGGTCGTAGCGGTCGAGCCGCGCGCGAAGACTGGCCAGGAACCAGAGGAACGCGAAGGCTGCGCCGCTATAGAAGGCCGACTGCGCGTCGGGGTGGCCGGTGCCGATGACGAACGCGGCGAGCGCCAGCCCGACGTACGCATAGCCGCAGACAGCAAGGCGCGCCCTCGTCACGGCGCGTGACGCTACAACATCGCCAGATGAGACCGAACCTCGTTCAGTACGAGGTGCCGGGCTGGGGCGTAGGGGAGCTCTGGCTCGACGGCGAACGCGTGCTGGAATCCGCGCACCCACGTCCAAATCGGACCGGTCCGGGGACTGTTCCCAGACATGTCTTGGCTGGACGATTGATTGCGTTCTTCGCCGGCGCGGCGGACGATTTCGCCGACGTCGAGCTCGACCTCGAGGAAGGTTTCCACGGCGACTGCGCTCGGGCGCTCCGGAAGGTGCCGCGCGGCGAGGTCGTGACGTACGGCGAGCTCGCCGCACTCGTCGGTCGCCCGGGCGCGGCGCGCGCCGCCGGAACGTTCTGCGCGCTCAACCGCTTCGGCGTGATCGTCCCGTGCCACCGCGTCGTCGCGTCGAACGGGCTCGGCTCGTTCGGTGACCTCGGCGTCGACTACAAGCGCCGGATGCTGGCGCTCGAGGGCGTCGTCGTTTGAGCGGTTCTGAAGATTTGAGAAACGAGCTGGCGGCGATCGCTCCCGAGCGACGCTGCTGCCGGCTCGCCGAGCTGTCCGCGCTCTTCCACGCGTCGGGCGCGTGGCACCTGCGCGACGGCACAGTCGCCGTGCACCTCGACCTCGGCAACGCCGCTGCCGCACGGCGCGCGTTTACTCTGCTGCGCGACGTCCACGTCCAGTCAGAGATCCGCACGTACAAGCCGGGAGCGTTCGACCGCGCGACGCGCTACCAGCTGCACGTCGACGTCGACAACCGCGCGCTCGCCGTGCTGCGCGAAGCCGGCGTGCTCTCGCCCTCGGGCGCGCCGCTCGAGCAGCCTCCCAAGCGCGTCGTCGGCAGATCGTGCTGCCGCGCCGCGTATCTCCGCGGCGCCCTGCTCGGCGGAGGCTCGCTCTCCGGGCCGCGCGACCCGCACGTCGAGCTGCGCGCATCCGGGCTCGCCGGCGCCGAGTTCCTCGCCGCCGTCGCCGCGCGGGAAGAGGTGGAACTCGCCGTCGCCGAACGCCGCAATCACGCACTTGCGTACGGCAAGGGCCACGAGACGATCGTCGACCTGCTCGCGCTCGTCGGCGCGGGCGAAACCGCCGTGCGCTTCGAAGAGCACTCGGTGCTCGCGGCAACCCGGGCAAACGCGAACCGGCTTGCGAACGCAGACGAGGCGAACCTGGTCCGCACCGCACGCGCCGCACACGTCCAACTCGAAGCGATTCGCTCACTCGACCTCGACTCGCTGCCGGAACCGCTCGCGGAAATCGCACGGCTCCGTCTCCGCCATCCAGCGGCGCCGCTTCGCGAGCTCGCAGCGCGCACCGAGCCGCCGATCACGAAGGCAGCCGCCTACCGGCGGCTTCGCCGAGTTGTGGCCTCCGTTGACGAAACCTTGGGCGAAAACGGCACGAACACCACTTGAAAGTGCTCTAGCGGCCCCAGCGAGCGCGAACACATACTCACCCCGGCGGTTCGCGCTCGTCCGGCGGCGGATACAGACCCCGTTCGCCGCCAAGCTTGGAGCGCGGTTCACCGGAGGGGGAGGTCGTCCTCGGAGCTTCCCCTCCGGACGCCACTAACGGTTTCGTTACGGTTCGCGGCCGTGAGCGAAACCGCGTTCAACGATCTTCGTACCCGCCTGGCCGAGATCGCAGACATCGGCAAGGCGATATCGCTTCTTTCCTGGGACGAGAGCGTGATGATGCCGCCCGGCGGTGCGAAGCTGCGCGCGGAGCAGATGGCCACGCTGAGCCGCATCTCGCACGAGAAGTTCACCTCGCCCGAGATCGGCAAGCTGCTCGACCAGACGCGGCCCTGGGCCGAGCAGCACGAGTACGAGTCGTTCGAGGCCAGCCTGGTGCGCGTCGTCACGCGCGACTGGGAGAAGGCTCGGCGTGTGCCCGCCGAGCTGCGCGCCGCGCGCACGCGTGCGTCGTCGCTCGGCTACGCGATCTGGGTCGAGGCGCGCAAGACCAACGACTTCAAGATGTTCCTCGAGCCGCTGCGCGAGAACCTCGACCTGACGAAGCGCTACGTCGAATGCTTCGAGCCGGCCGACGAGCCGTACGACATCCTGCTCGACGACTACGAGCGCGACATGAAGACGGCCGAGGTACGCCGCATCTTCGACTATCTGAAAGAGAACCAGGCGCCGCTCGTGAAGTCCCTCGCACGGTCGGCCGACCATGCTGAACACGACTTCGCGGTCGACGCGCAGAAGACGTTCGAGCTCGAAGTCGTCCGCAAGTTCGGGTTCGACGACTACGCCTGGCGGCTCGACCCGACGGTGCATCCGTTTGCGTCGGGCACCGGCGTCTCCGACATCCGCATCACGACGCGCTATTTCAGCGACCACCTCGGTGGCCTCTTCGGGACGATGCACGAGTTCGGTCACGGGCTGTACGAGCGGCAGATCGAAGCCTCGCTCGAGCGCACACCGCTCGCCCGCGGCGTGTCGCTCGGCATGCACGAATCGCAGAGCCGGATGTGGGAGAACTTCGTCGGCCGTTCTCTCCCGTTCTGGCGGCACTTCTTCCCGCGCGCGAAGGAGCTCTTCGGCAAGAACCTCGACGGCTACGACGTCGAGCGCTGGTACGGCGAGGTCAACACCGTCGAGCCGTCGCTCATCCGCGTGGAGGCCGACGAGGCGACCTACAACTTGCACATCATCCTGCGCTTCGAGTTGGAGCAGGAGCTGATCGCCGGCGCGTTCCCGCTCGAGCAGCTGCCCGAGGAATGGAATCGCCGGATGTACGAGTACCTCGGGATCGAAGTACCGAACGACACGCTCGGCGTGCTGCAAGACGTGCACTGGTCGGGGGGCTCGTTCGGCTACTTCTCGACGTACGCGCTCGGCAACCTCATTTCGGCGCAGATCTGGGAGAAGGTCGTCGCCGACCTTCCCGACATCGACGCGTCGATGGAGGCGGGCGACTTCGCCCCGCTGCGCGACTGGCTGCGCGAGCACCTGCACCAGTACGGCCGGAAGTTCACGCCGTCGGAGACACTCGAGCGCGTCGTGGGGACGCCGACGATCGATCCTGCGCCGTACGTTCGGTATTTGCGCGCGAAGCTCTCCGCGTAGTGACTACCGAGTCTCGCGCCGCCGCGCTTGGTTAGAGTCGTCGGCATGGCGAAAACACGCGTAGGCATCAACGGATTCGGACGCATCGGCCGGAACTTCTTCCGGGCGGCGCTCGCGCAGGGCGGCGACTTCGAAGTCGTGGCGTACAACGACCTCGGCGACGTCAACACGATGGCGCACCTGCTCAAGTACGACTCCACCCTCGGGCGTTTCCCCGAGCAGGTCGAAGTCTCCGCCGGCGGGCTGACGGTTGCCGGCAAGGAACTGAAGGGCCTCGCCGAGCGCGATCCCGCGAATCTTCCGTGGGCGGATCTCGGCGTCGACGTCGTGATCGAGTCGACAGGCTTCTTCACGAATCGCGAAGGCGCGCAGAAACATCTCGACGCCGGCGCGAAGAAGGTCGTCATCTCCGCCCCTGCGACGGATCCGGACATCACCGTCGTGCTCGGCGTGAATGACGACCAGTACGACGCGGATAACCACCACATCATCTCGAACGCGTCGTGCACCACGAACTGCGTCGCGCCGATGGCGAAGGTGCTCGATGATGCTTTCGGCATCGAGAGCGGTTTCATGACGACGCTCCACGCGTACACGCAGGATCAAATGCTGCAGGACGGCCCGCACAAAGACCCGCGGCGCGCGCGTGCAGCGGCGATCAACCTCGTGCCGACATCCACGGGCGCCGCCCGCGCGATCGGCCTCGTCATGCCGCATCTCAAAGGCAAGCTCGACGGCATGTCGATGCGAGCACCGGTGCCGACCGGTTCCGTGACCGATCTCGTCGTCACGATGCGCAAAGAGGCGTCGGCCGACGAGATCAACGCGGCCTTCGAGGCGGCGGCGAAGAGCGGTTCGCTCGCGCCGTATCTGGATTACTCGAGCGACCCGCTCGTCTCGACGGACATCGTCCACTCGCCGGCGTCGTGCACATTCGACAGCGGGCTGACGATGGCGCATGGCGCGACCGCGAAGGTCTTCGGCTGGTACGACAACGAGTGGGGCTACAGCTGCCGGCTCGTTGATCTGGTCGCGAAGATCGCATGACGCTTCCGCGGTCGGTCGAGCGGGCCGACATCGACGGCCGGGTCGTGCTCGTCCGCAGCGATCTCAACGTCCCGCTCGAGAACGGCAAGGTGGCTGACGACACGCGCATCCGCGCATCGCTGCCAACCATCGAGTTGCTACTGACGCGCGGCGCGAAAGAAGTGCGCGTGTGCTCGCATCTCGGCCGGCCGAAGACCGACGAGGATCGCGCGAAGTACGCGATGACTCCGGTGCGCGATCGACTCACAGAACTCGTTGGCGACGACCGTGTCACGGTGCTCGAGAACACGCGCTTCAACCCGGGCGAGACCAAGAACGACTCGGACTTCGCACGGGAGCTCGCGGACGGCTGCGACCTGTACGTGAACGATGCGTTCGGCTCGGCGCATCGCGCGCACTCGTCGACCGTCGGCGTCGCCGAGCTCCTGCCCGCGTACGCAGGGCTGCTGCTGCTGAAAGAGCTCGAGCATCTCGGCCGTCTGCTCGGCGAAGTCGAGCGGCCGTTCGTGATCGTCGCCGGAGGTGCGAAGGTGGACGACAAGCTCGCGGTGCTACAGAACCTCGGTGCGCGTGCCGACGCGGTGCTGATCGGCGGGAAGATGGCCGAGGACGTGCGCGGCGAGAGCCCGTTCACGTTCCCTGTTGTGCTCCCGACGGACGTTGTCGCCGCTGCGTCGTTCGACGAGGACGCCGCCTCGAAGGTCACCGGCTTCGACGAGCTCCCCGACGGCTGGCTCGGGCTCGACATCGGCCCGGCGTCGCGCGAGACGTTCGCCGCGCACATCGCGAAGGCGAAGACGGTGTTCTGGAACGGCCCGATGGGCGTCTTCGAGTGGGCGCAGTTCGCAGAAGGAACGAACGCGATCGCCAAAGCGGTTGCCGACTGTGACGGCTATACGGTGATCGGCGGCGGCGACTCGGTACGCGCCGTGCAGGAAGCCGGCGTCGCCGACCGCGTCTCGTGGATCTCGACCGGTGGCGGCGCATCACTCGAGCTGCTCGAGGGCAAAGAGCTTCCGGGCGTAACCGCTATACCAACGGCATGAGTGTCGCCCTCGTCAGCCAGACACCGGTACTCCACCGATGCTGATCGCGGGCAACTGGAAGATGTTCAAGGGGCCGGACGAGGCGGCGCCGTTCTGTCACGCGCTGCGGAACGCCGACCTTCCGGCGGACGTGGACGTCGTCGTGTGCCCGCCCTTCGTGTCGCTCGCACCTGCCGTGCAGGCGCTCGCCGGCACTGAGATCGGCGTCTTCGCACAGAACTGCCACTGGGCCGACGAGGGGGCGTTCACCGGAGAAGTGTCGGCGTCGATGCTGAAAGAGCTCGGTGTCTACGGCACGCTCATCGGCCATTCGGAGCGCCGGCAGTACTTCGGCGAGACGGACGAGACGGTCGGCCGCCGCGTCGAGGCTGCGCTCGCTGCGGGACTCGACGTGATCGCGTGCATCGGTGAAACCGAAGCGGAGCGCGAAGCGGGGGACACCGAAGCAGTGCTGCGCCGCCAGCTCGCCGTGCTCCCACAGGACGACGATCTGGTCGTCGCCTACGAGCCGGTGTGGGCAATCGGCACCGGCAAGACCGCGACGCCCGACATGGCGCAGGACGCTCACGCGCTGATCAAGAGCGTGCTTGACGTGCCGGTGCTCTACGGCGGCTCGGTCAAGCCGGAGAACGCCGCCGACTTGTTCGCGCAGACCCACATCGATGGGGCGCTCGTCGGTGGTGCGTCGCTCGACCTCGACTCGTTTCTCGCGCTATGCCGTACCCACTCGTAGCGCTCGTCATCCTCGACGGCTTCGGCTGCGCGCCGCCGGGGCCGGGGAACGCGGTGGAGCTCGCCGACACGCCGGTGTTCGACCGGCTCTGGTCGACGTATCCACACACGACGATCACCGCGTCGGGCGAAGCGGCCGGCCTGCCCGCAGGACAGATGGGCAACAGTGAGGTCGGCCACCTGACGATCGGCAGCGGGCGCCGGCTGTCCCAAGACCTGATGCGTGTGAATCACGCGATCGAAGATGGCTCGTTCTTCGAGAACGCCGAGCTGAAGGCGGCGTTCGACAAAGGCAAGCGCGTGCACCTGATGGGGCTCGTCTCGCATGGCGGCGTGCATTCGCACATCGACCACCTGCAGGCTTTGCTGCGCTTTGCACCGGAGAAGACGTGGATCCATGCGTTCACGGACGGACGCGACGTCTCGCCGCACTCTGCTGTTCGTGATCTCGCCGAGCTGCCGCAGGACAAGCTCGCGACCGTTGTCGGCCGCTACTTCGCAATGGACCGCGACAAGCGCTGGGACCGCACGCAGCGTGCGTACGACGCGATCACACGGGCGCAGTGTCCACAGACAGTGGCGGCAGATGACGTGATCAACACGGTGCAGCGCAGCTACGACGCCGGAGTCACCGACGAGTTTCTCGAGCCGATCTGCGTCGAAGGCACGCCCGGGCCCGAGCCGGGCGACACCGTCATCTTCTTCAACTTCCGCCCCGACCGCGCGCGCCAGCTGACGAAGCTTCTGCTCGATGACAACTTCGATGTGACGACGATGACGAAATACGCATCCGACCTCGAGACGCACGTCGTCTTCGACGACCGGCACATCAAGGACACGCTCGCGGAGGTCCTGTCGGAGCACGGGAAGAAGCAACTGCACGCGGCCGAGACGGAGAAGTACGCGCATGTGACGTACTTCTTCAACGGCGGGCGTGAGGAGCCGTGGCCGGGGGAGGAGCGGATCCTCGTTCCGAGCGCGCAAGTGGCGACGTACGACAAGCAGCCGGAGATGTCGGCCGCCGGGGTCGCGGACGAGGTGTGCGCCAAGCTCGACGACAGCTTCTCATTCCTCGTCGTGAACTTCGCGAACCCGGACATGGTCGGCCACACGGGCGACATCCCGGCAGTGGTCAAGGCCTGTGAGGCCGCCGACCAGGCTCTTGGCCGTGTCGCCGAGTGCGTCGAGCGGCTCGGCGGCGTCTGCCTGGTGACCGCGGATCACGGCAACGCCGAGAAGCTGTTCGAGGACGACGGCACCAGCCCGCATACGGCTCACACGACGAATCCGGTGCCTTTGGTCTTGACCGCAGACCGGTCTCTGCGGGACGGCGGCGAAATCGCCGACCTGGCCCCGACCGTCCTCGCCCTGTTAGGAGTGGAGCAGCCGAACGTAATGACGGGTAAATCCCTCCTAGGCTAGAGACACCTGCCGCAAGCGGCGCTATGCTACGGCTCCTTTGCCACTCCCCCAGCCGGAATTGGCACTCCTGCGGAAGGCCCAGCGCGGTGATCAACGGGCGTTCTCGGTCATCGTCCGCATGTACGAGGTGCCGGTCTACAACTACGTGCTTCGCCTGACGAACGGCGACAAGGCGCTCTCCGAGGACATGACGCAGGAGGTGTTCCTGCGCGTCTTCCAGGGACTGCCGCGGTTCTCGCTGCGCTGCAAGTTCACGACGTGGCTGTTCCAGGTGACGAAGAACCGCGTGCTCGACGAGTTGCGCGCGCGCGAGCGTCGGCCGCACACGCCGGTCACGCTCGACGATGTACCCGCATTCGAAGTGCTCGATCAGCCCGTCGAACGTATTGAGGCAATCGACGCGCTGTGGCGCGCGATCGACGCACTGAGCGACGACCTGAAGATGGCGCTGCTGCTGCGCGACGTCGTCGGTCTCTCGTACAACGAGATCGCCGACTCGCTCGAGGTGACGCTCGCCACGGTGAAGTGGCGCATCTTCAAGGCGCGCGAAGACGTGCAGTTGACGATGGCGCGTCAGGGTCTGCTGGCAGACGAGCCCGTCGCCGAAGCCGAATCCGTCTAGCTACTTCGAGTTCGCGTCGAGCCACGCGGCCAGGTTGCTCGCCTGCGTCGCGGGGTTGTTCGAGTGCGGCACGGGTGACACCGGCGTCGAGTGCCCGCCGCCGGATGCAAGCGCGACGACACCCGCTGCGATCGCTGCGGCGACCGCGGCGCCGCCGAGCACGAGCGGTGCCAGCCGGCGTGTGTGCGGGCGCAGAACGCGCGTCGCTTCATCCCCGCGCAGGACTGCCGCAACTTCCCACGCATGCGGCCGCAACTCGGGATCGGCGGCGGTGCATCGTCGAATCAGATCGCGCGGCGGATGGTCGAGCAACTCGTCGAGCACGACGCCCAGCGAATAGACGTCGGCTTCCGTTCCAACAGGCTTGCCGGCCGCTTGCTCCGGCGAGAGGTAACGCATCGTGCCCAGCACCGTGCCGACCTGCGTGACCATCGTCTCCTCGACGGCGCGTGCGATGCCGAAGTCGGCGATCTTCACCGTATGGTCGCCGGCGAGGAGGAGGTTCGCCGGCTTGAGGTCGCGGTGGATGACCCCGCGCGCGTGCGCGTAGGCAAGGCCGTCCGCGATCTGCGCTGCCTGCGTCTCCGTCAGGCTTCCGCCCGCCAGCGTCTCGCCGGACAGGCGCTCCATCACGATCGCCGGGAGATCGTCGATCTCGGTGATGTCGTAGACGCGGACCAGGTTCGGGTGCTCGAGACGCGACGCAATCCGCGCCTCACGCAGGAAGCGCTCGCGAAACTCCGGGTCACCAGCGAGATGAGCGGCGAGCACTTTGAGGGCGACGGGCCGGTCGAAGCGATCGTCGTGGCCGGCGTAGACGATCGCCATGCCGCCGCGCCCCAGCTCACCATCGATGGTGTAGGGGGTCATCGCTTGCCACCTGGCGGTCCGCCGTGTTCGTGATGGTGATGCTTCTTCTTCGCGTGCCCGGGCGGGGTTGTCGTGGTCTGCACGTTCGGAACGCATGGCGGCGCGTCCGCGGTGAGCGCGTTGACGCCGGAGACGAATGGATTTGCGAGCGACGCGGGGAGACGCTGGCTCGACACGAGCGCATACGCCTGCTGCCGAAGCTGGGCGATGTCGCGTCGCTGAGCGCACGGGCCTTCGGCGGCGATCTTCCGCGCGAGCGCAGCGAGCGGCGCTGCGTCGCTGCGCGCGATCGAAACGTGGCCGTTGCTGCCGCAGCCCGCGAGCGCGCTACAGGCCGTAAGCGAGACGACCAGCGAGCGCTTCCGGAAGGCCCGCAGCCCGGATCTCTGCCTGGGCGCCCTCGACGTCATACGCAATCCGGCGGAAACTTGCCCGTTTCGCGGTGAAGTCAACCTCGAGCCACGCGGCGCGCGGATCGCCGTCGCGCGGTTGCCCGACCGATCCTGGGTTGGCCAGCCAGCGTCCCGACGACAGGTCGAGCTCGGCGCCTTCCGGGGCCAGGCCGCCGTCGACGCCGTCGCCGGTTTGCGTCAGGGCGAGCGCGACGTGGCTGTGGCCGACGAGCACGAGCGGCGCCGTCGTCAGTTCGAGGCTCTCGCGCCCGACCTGCTCGCTCAGCACGTAGTCCCAGACCGGGTCGCGCGGGCTCGCGTGAAAGAGCTCCACACCCGGCAGCGCGCGCGCCGGCTCGAGCGAGGCGAGCCACTCGCGATGCTCGGCGCTTATCACCGTCTGGGTCCAGCGTGCTGCGACGCCCGCTTCGCCGCTGAACTCGGCGAGGTCGAGCGACCCGATCACGGCGAGGTCGTGGTTGCCGCAGAGCATCACGTCGGCCCGCGCACGGATGCGTGCACAGCACTCGTTCGGGGCGGCTCCGTAGCCGACGGTGTCGCCGAGGCACCACACCTCGTCGGGCGAGGTGCTCTCGATATTGGCGAGCACCGCCTCGAGTGCGTGAAGATTGGCGTGGATGTCGGAGAGGACGGCAACGCGCATGGCAATCCGGGTGGCAACGCTAGCCGCGGCGGCGGCGGCGTGGCTGGCATGTGCGTGGCTGCTCGCGCGGACGAGCGTGCCGTCGCTCCATCTCTCGGGTCTCGACGACCGTCAGTTCTTCTCCGCGAGCCTGTTACGAAAGACGCAGCACTTCACGCGCGGGGAGGACGTGCTCTGGCTGCTGGCGACGCTCTCAAATCTGGCGGCGCTCGCGATCCTCGCGTGGCGCCTGCCGCGCAGTGTGCGCGGCATCGGGCTCGGCCGCATCGGTAGCGCGATCGTCGTCGCGCTCGTCGTTGTCGTCACGGAGTGGTTCGTGCAACTGCCGTTCGGCATCGCCGACCAGTGGTGGCAGCACCACTACGGCCTCGGGCCGTTCCACATCGGGGCGTGGCTCAGCTCACAGTGGGCTGTGCTGCTCGGCCAGTCGGGCGCCCTGCTTCTCGGCATCACGCTCGTCGTTGGCCTGGCGGGTCGCTTCCGCCGCTGGTGGTGGCTGCCGGCCGGCGCGACGGTGGTGGCGGTGACGGCTCTGTTTGCATTCAGCGGCGGGTGGCTCAGTTCGGCGGGAACGCATGCGCTACGCGACCCGCAGGTGCGCAGCGACGTGACGCGGCTCGAACGCACCGAGCACGTGCAAGGGACACCGGTTGTCGTGGAAGACGTCTCGTCGTTCACGAATCAGGTCAACGCGTTCACGGTCGGCTTCGGTCCGTCGCGCCACGTGGTGTTGTGGAGCACGGTGCTCGACGGCCGACTGTCGAGCAGGTCGGTCGACGTCGTCATCGCGCACGAGCTCGGTCACGTGCGCAGCGGCCACATCGAGAAGGCGATCGGCTGGTCGGCGCTGTCGGTCTTCCCGGTACTCGCGCTCGTGACGTGGTTGCTCCGTCGCCGCGGCGGCCTTGCCGATCCGGTGAACGTTCCACTCGCGTTTCTCGCGCTTGCCGTGATCGTGCTGCTGACGACACCGCTGCAGAACGCGGTGTCACGCCGCTACGAAGCGGAGGCAGACTGGCGCGCGCTCAACGCGACGCACGATCCCGCCGCTGCGAAGCAGCTCTTCCAGTCGTTCGCGAAGACGAGCCTCGAGCAGCCCGACCCGCCGGCGTGGGAATACCTCTGGCTCGAAAACCATCCGACGCTGATGCAGCGCATCGCGATGGCGAAGGAGTGGGCTAGCGATCATCCGTCTCAGGGAGGTCCTGGATCCCCTTGACGGTTGTGTACTTCGACCAGGCGTCCTCGAGCGCGCGCAGCAACTCGTGAGTGAACTGCTGCGACATGTTCACGCGTGCGACGACGACGCCCGGCACGTCGCCTTCCTCGACCTCGTGGTCGACGCGGGCGAATGTGATCGTGAACTCGTAGTCCGAGAACGTGATGTTCGCGAAGTTGGAGTAGACGCCGGCGAGATTCTCGGGGTCCAGGTGGATGTTCAGCTGCCGCTCGCGGCCCTCGTCCATCGCGCTTGACGATACTAGAGCGATGAACACCGCAGTCGACCGCCTGGAAGCGCGTGTCAGCGACGCCGTCGGCGCGCCGGTCGAGCTCGAGCGCCCAGGCGATCCGGAGCACGGCGACCTGGCGACGAACATCGCGTTGCGCCGGGCAAAAGAACTTGGGAAGCAACCCAGGGAACTGGCCGCCGAGCTTGCGGAAAGGATGGCGGGAGTCGAGGGCGTGGAGTCGGTGGACATCGCCGGGCCGGGCTTCCTCAACCTGCGGCTGGCGGACTCCTTCTTCGTCGAGGCGGCCGCCGAGGTGGACGAGCGTTACGGCTCAGGCTCGGACGGCGAACGCGTTCAGGTCGAGCTCGTGTCCGCGAACCCGACCGGCCCACTCACCGTCGCGTCCGCACGCAACGGCGCGTACGGCGATGCGGTGGCGCGTCTCTTCGCATTGGCCGGCGACAACGTCGAGCGCGAGTACTACTACAACGACTCGGGCGCACAGATGGATCGCTTCCGCGCATCGGTCGATGCCGTGCGGCGCGGTGAAGCGCCGCCGGAGGACGGCTACCACGGCGCGTACATCGAGCAGCTCGCAGCGCTGAAAGGCGACCCGGTGCCGCTCATGCTCACCGAGATCGAGACGTCGCTCGAGCGCTTCCGCATCCACGTCGACAACTGGGCGAAGCAGAGCCAACTCGAGCTGCGCCTCGGCGAGTATCTACCGCGCCTCGACACCTACGAAAAGGATGGCGCGCTCTGGGCTGCGTCATCGAAGTACGGCGACGACGACGATCGTGTGCTGCTGCGTTCTGAGGATCGCTCGCCGACGTATCGCGCGGCCGATGTCGTGTACCTCGCCGACAAGCTCGATCGCGGCTTCGATCGCGCGATCTATGTTCTTGGCGCCGACCATCACGGCACGCGTAACTGGTACGCGGCGGTCGCGCGGATGCTCGGTTACGACCCCGACCGCGTCGAGGTGTTGCTCTATCAGTTGGTGCACCTCACACGTGGAGGCGAGCAGACGAAGATGTCGAAGCGCCGCGGCGACGTCGTGTTCCTCGACGACTTCATCGACGAAGTGGGGGTGGACGCTGCGCGCTGGTACCTCGTGAATCGCGGCCCCGACCAGACGATCGAGATCGACGTCGATCTCGCGGCCGAGAAGTCGCAGAAGAACCCGGTGTATTACGTGCAGTACGCGCACGCCCGCATCGCGGCGATCCTGCGCAATGCCGGCGACGCGCAGGTCGGCGGCGATCCGCCGGGGCCGCTCGTCGGCGAGGAGAAGGATCTGATCAAGCGCCTGCTCGAATTCCCGCCGACCGTGCGTGAAGCGGCGGCGCGGCGCGGGCCGCAGCTCGTGCCCGCGTACGCGATCCGGCTGGCCGACGACTACCACCGCTTCTACCACGAGTGCCGCGTCCTGGGCGACGACGCCCAGGCCTTCCGGCTGAGTCTTTGTCGAGCAACGCAGGTGGTAATTGCCCGGTGCCTCGACTTGGTCGGTGTCGAGGCACCCGAGCGGATGTAGCCTCCCGCGCGTGAGCAGCCTCCTTCCCGACCGGAACCTTGCGCTCGAGCTTGTCCGCGTCACCGAGGCCGCAGCGATGGGCGCCGGGCGTTGGATCGGCCGCGGCGATAAGAACGCCGCCGATCAGGCGGCAGTCGATGCGATGCGCGCGATGCTCGACACGGTCGCGATGTCGGGCGTCGTCGTGATCGGAGAGGGCGAGAAGGACGAGGCGCCGATGCTCTACAACGGCGAGGAGATCGGCGAAGGCGGCGCGGAGGTGGACGTCGCCGTCGATCCGCTCGAGGGCACGCGCCTGGCCGCGCTCGGCCAGCCGAACGCGATCGCCGTGATCGCCGCATCCGACCGCGGCTCGATGTTCTACCCCGGCGCGGCCGTGTACATGGAGAAGATCGCCGTCGGCTCCGACGCGGTTGATGCGATCGACATCAACGCGACCCCGACCGAGAACGTGAACGCCGTCGCGAAGGCGAAAGGGCAACGCGTGACCGATCTTCGCGTCGTGGTGCTCGAGCGCGACCGTCACGAAGACTTGATCGGCGAGTTGCGTCAGGCCGGCGCCCGCGTGGCGTTGATCCGCGACGGCGACGTCGCGCCGGCAATCGCGTGCGCGCGTCCGGGCACCGGCGTCGACATGCTCTACGGCATCGGCGGCACGCCCGAGGGCGTGATCTCGGCGTCGGCGCTGAAGTGCGTCGGCGGCGGGATGCAGGGCAAGCTCTGGCCGCGCAACGACGAGGAGCGACAGGCGCTGATCGAGTCGGGTTACGACATCAACCGCATCCTCACAACCGACGACCTCGTGCAGAGCGACAACGTTTTCGTCGCAGCAACCGGAGTTACTACGGGCGCTCTGCTGCACGGCGTGCGCTACGTTCGAGACGGAGCAATCACCGATTCGCTCGTGATGCGCTCGCTGTCCGGCACCGTGCGCCGGATCGAGGCGCGGCATCAGTTGAGCAAGCTGACCCAGTTCACCGGAAGGGAGTACTGATGAGCATCGGACTGAACGAGCTCGGCTACGACGAGCGCATCTACGTCCTGGCGTTCGACCACCGGGGGTCGTTCGAGAAGATGGTCGGCAACCCGGAGCTCGT
>DASUKC010000120.1:0-6274 GCA_036278975.1 Gaiellaceae bacterium | reverse complement strand
GCGGCTCGAACTGATCCAACAGACGGGCGGCGAGATCAAAGAGATCGTGCGCGGCCTGCTCGACTTCGCGCGCGACACGAATGACGACCAGCAACTCGTCTCGGCTGCGGACATCGTGCACTCGACACTCGATCTCGTGCGCAGGACGAACGCGCACAAGGGTGTCGAGTTTGTCGAGCGCTACCCAACCGACGAAGTAACCGTGCTCGGCAACGTGAACCAGCTGAAGCAACTCGTGCTGAATCTTGTCGCGAACGCGCGCGAGGCGATGCCGAACGGTGGAGTCGTCGACGTCGAGGTGCGGCGTGACGGCGGCGATGTCGTGATCGATGTCACCGACGAAGGTTCCGGCGTTCCGCCGGAACTGGTCGGCCGCATCTTCGACCCGTTCTTCACCACGCGTCGCGGACGCGGCGGCACGGGCCTCGGCCTCCCGGTGAGTCTCGGCATCGCCGAGTCGCACGGCGGCACGCTGATCGTGGCGACCCTCCCCGGCCGCGGCGGCGCAACCTTTAGCGTGCGCCTCCCCTTCGAGGAGGGCGAGCGATGAGCCGCGTGCTGGTAATCGACGATGAAGACGTTGTCCGTGGCCTGATGGCGGAGATCCTGGCGTCTGCCGGCCACGAGGTGGCAACGGCGAGAACGGCCGAAGACGCGCTCGACCTGCTCGACGCGCATGCCGAGTTCGACCTCGTCGTCAGCGACGTGATGATGCCCGGCCTCTCCGGCCTTGAGCTGCTCGAAAACGTCCGCGCGCGCCACGCGTCGCTGCCGGTGGTGCTCGTCACTGGTGCCGGCACGTACGACACGCTGAGCGAAGCGCTTACACGCGGTGCCGCCGGCCTGGTGACGAAGCCGTTCACGCATGCCGAGTTGAAGGACGCGGTGGACCACTCGCTCGACCGCGCCTCGCGCTCGCGCGAGGAGTTGCGTGAGAAAGTGCTCGTGCCGACGCTCGCGAGCGCGCTCGCGAATGCGATCGAAGCGCGCGACTCGTACCTCCACGGCCACTGCGAGCGGCTGGCAGCCGTTGCGGTGCGACTGGCAGAGCTGAAGGGACTCTCGCCAGAGGAGATCGAGACCGTGCGCCTCGGTGCGATCGTCCATGACGTCGGCAAGATCGGCATCCCCGACCGTGTGCTGCTGAAGCCCGGCCCGCTCGACGACGAAGAGCGCGCAATCATCGAGACGCACACGTTGATCGGCGACAAGCTGCTCGAGCCGCTCGACGTGCTCGACGCTGCGCGTCCGGCAGTGCGCCACCACCACGAGCGCTGGGACGGTCTTGGTTATCCCGATGGACTCGTCGGAGACGCGATCCCTGTCGCTGCGCGCATCGTCGCCGTCGCAGACTCGGTCGAGGCGATGACGTCACGCTCGTTGTACCGCTCGCCTCTCAGCCCGGTGGAAGTCCTCGCCGAGCTGCGTCGGTGCAGCGGCCTGCAATGGGACCCCGAGATCGTCGACCTCGCGCTACAGCTGATCGAGAGCGGCGAGCTGGATCTCTCACACGGAACGATGCGGCTCTTGGAGACGCAAGGCGCATGATCGCGCGCATCCTCGTCGCCGACGACCATCCCGCGCTCGTCGCAGCGGTCGCGTCATACCTCGGCGCAAACGAGCTCGAGGTCGTCGGGCCTGCCGTCGACGGCGACGCTGCCGTGCGTCTCGCGCAGGATCATCAGCCCGAACTCGCACTCGTCGACTGGCGCATGCCGCGGCGGAGCGGCGCCGATCTGGTGAGCGCGATCGTGAACGCGTCGCCCGGCACACGCGTCGTCGTCTACACAGCCGACGGCGACCAGGAGCTTGCTCGTATCGCTCTCGACGCGGGTGCTGCATCGGTGGTGCTCAAGGAGGCGCCCCTGCCCGACCTGCTGCGCGCGATCGAGGCGACCTTGAACGGCCGCAGTTATCTCGACCCTGCGCTACGCCGAACCGCGAAGAATCGCAGCGCCCTCACACAGCGCGAGCTCGAAGTGCTTGCGCTGCTCGCCGACGGACTTCGTCACGAGGAGATCGGCGCGCGGCTCGGCATCGGCCCGGAAACGGTGCGCACACACCTGCGTAAGGCGTCGGAGCGTCTCGGCGCGACCACGCGCACGCAAGCCGTCGCAACCGCGTTTCGCATGGGGTTGATCGCATGACGATGCCGCGCTCGCTGTCGACGCTCGGAAGCGACGTCAACGACATGATGCGCGAGATCGTCGAGCAGGTGCTCGAGCTCCCCGGCGCAGACGGCGCATCGCTCACCGAAGTGGACGGCGACCACTTCCACTTTCTTGTCTCGCTCGGTATCGACCGGCTGCTCGAAGGCACTGAGCACCCGCTGACCGAAGGGCTCGGCGCGGTCTCGTTGCAGATCGACGAGCCGCTCGTGATTCGCGCAGACCCCGACGACGACGTCAAGGACTCGATGACGGCGGGCGCCGGCGCAATCATCCTCGCGCCCATCACCTACGGCGGCGCGACACGCGGTGTGTTGAGCGTTCGCAGCCCTGACCGCAACGCATTCACCGACGTGGACGTCGCAACGTTCGGTGTGCTCGCCCGCTCCGCGGGCCTTGCACTGCGCAACGCCGCGCTGGTCGACAACCTGCGCGCGGTCGTGGATACCCAGAGCGAGCTGCTGGAACTCGAATCGGATCACGAGGAGGTGATGCGGGCGATCGTCTCGCGTGCGCAGCGCCTCGCCCGCGCCGACGGCGCCGCGCTCATCCGTTACGAGGGCGACGAAGTCATCTGGTGGCTCACGTCGGGAACCGCAGAGCAGCACGCCGGATACCGCCATCACCGGACCGGGAGTCTCATCGGCCTCGCCGGCGCGCAGAACGAGATTCTTTACGCCGCCGACACCGAGGCGGATGAGCGGACTAGCCCGGAGGTGAACGCGCGCCTCGGCACGCGGTCGGTGATCGTGTCTCCGCTGCAGCGTGACGGCGAGCCGTTCGGCGCACTCGTTCTGATGACACGACAACCGGAGGCATTCGACTCGCTCGCCGTCGAGACCGCCGGGATGATGGCCCACTTCGTCTCGGGCGTGCTGCGCAACGCCGACGGGATGCGCGCGCTCGAGGAGAGCGAAGCGCAGTTCCGCAGCGCCTTCCAGACATCACTGCTCGGCGTCGCGCTCACCGATCTCGACGCTCGACTCGTGCACGTCAACGACCAGCTCGCGGCGCTCCTCGGCTACACACCCGACGAGATGATCGGCATGTACGGCGCGGCGGTGCTTCACCTCGCCGAGGTCCCCGCTGTCGAAGCGTTGATGACCGACTTGCTCGCAGGACATCGCACCGAGTGGACGCGAGAAGTTCGCGCGCAGCGGAAAGATGGCGAAGAGCTCTGGGTTCGCCTCGGCATGTCGGTCGCTCGCGACTACGCAGGTGCTCCCGTCCGTTTCGTCACGCTCGTCGACGACATCAGCGAGGAGCGTGGGCTCGAGGATCAGCTGCGCCACGCACAAAAAATGGAAGCCGTCGGCCGGCTCGCCGGCGGTATCGCCCACGACTTCAACAACCTGCTCACCGCAATCTCGGGATACACGCAGTTCCTGCTCGACGGCCTCGACGACGAGACGCTCGCGGGTTACGCCGCTGAGATCGATCGCGCGGCAGCGCGCGCCGCCTCGCTGACGGGACAGCTGCTCACCTTCAGCCGTCGTCAAGTCACCCAGCCACGCCTCGTGCAGCTGAACGCCGTCGTGTCCGAGATGCAACCGGTGCTGCAGCGACTGATCGGCGAGGACATCGACTTCCTGACGCGCCTCGCGCCCGACCTGCGGACGATCCACGCCGATCCGGCGCAGGTAGAGCAGGTGATCATCAACATCGCCGTCAACGCACGCGACGCGATGCCGCGCGGCGGCTCGTTCACGATCTCCACCGCGAACGCCGGCGAAGGCGTGTGCGTCGAGCTCACCGACACCGGCGTCGGCATGTCGCCCGAGCAGCGCAGCCGGCTCTTCGATCCCTTCTTCACGACGAAGGAAACCGGCACGGGTCTGGGTCTGGCGACGGTCTACGGGATCGTCGAACAGAGCGGCGCCGCAATCGACGTCGAATCAGAGCCCGGCCTTGGCACCTCAATCCGAATCACGTTCCCGGCCGTAGATGCTGCGATGGAAGCGTCGGGCCCTGCGGCGGCCGTCGCTGCGACGAAACCCGTCGCCGGGACGGGAACGGTCCTCCTTGTCGAGGACGAGAACGTCGTGCGCCAGCTCGTCGCCGAGATTCTCGAGAGCAACGGCTACGCAGTTCTGCAGGCGGCCGACGGTGCTTCGGCGATTGAGGTGCTGCGCCGGCACGTCGGCGGCCTGGAGCTACTGCTCACCGACGTCGTGATGCCCGGCATGAGCGGGCGCGACGTAGCGCGCGCGGTGACGACGATGCGGCCCGGCACGCCTGTGCTCTATATGTCGGGGTATACCGACTCGGCGATCGACAAGCACGGCGTCCTCGAGCCCGGGGTCCATTTCGTACAGAAGCCGTTCAGCGCCGCCGAGCTCACGACGCGCATCCGTGAGATCGTTCCGGCTGCGTGAACGATCCGATAGCGCTATTCCGCGAGCTCGTCGAAGGCGACGACGTCGCGCTCGCAACCGCGACACCTGACGGCCGGCCGTCGGTGCGCATGGTGCTGTGCAAGAGCGCCGACGAGAGCGGCTTCCGCTTCTTCACGAACTACGAGTCGCGCAAAGGTCGGGAGCTCGCCGCCAATCCGCACGCGGCGTTGCTGTTCCACCGGCCGGGTATTCAGGTGCGCGTCGAGGGCCGCGTCGAGCAGCTGCCGTCCGAGGATTCCGACGCGTATTGGTTGTCGCGCCCGGCAGGGTCGCGACGCAGCGCAGCCGCCTCACGGCAGTCGCAGCCGATCGGCTCGCGTGCGGAGCTGGAGGAAGCCGTCGCCGCGCAGCCCGGCGAGCCGGTGCGCCCGTCCTGGTGGGGCGGTTATCTGCTCATCCCTGAGCAGATAGAGGTTTGGCGCCACCGCGACGACCGTCTCCACGAGCGCGAGCTTTATACGCGCGACGGAGATGGCTGGCGGTGCGTCATGCTTCAGCCGTGAAGCTGGTCGTTGGACTCGCCGTCATCGCGCTTGCTTCGTCGGCACCCGCCACGGCGCCGAAGATCGCCGGGTGTCCGGTGTTCCCGGCGACGAGCGTGTGGAACCAGCCGGTCGACAAGCTGCCGGTCGCCGCGAACTCGGCGCGGATGGTCGCCTCGATCGGGCTCGACTCGCCGGTGCATCCCGACTTCGGCTCTGGGTTGTACGACGGCAGCCGAATCGGCATTCCCTACGTCGTGTTGCACGGGAGCCGGATCCCGAAGTCGCGCGTGAAGTTCGAGTATGCGGACGAGAGCGACAAGGGCCCGTACCCGATCCCGCGCACGGTTCCTATTGAAGGAGATCCGAAGCCTGACGGCGGCGACCGGCATGCGCTGATCGTTGACGAGGACTCGTGCAAGCTCTACGAGCTGTACGCGCTGCAGCACACCGCGAGCGGTTGGACGGCGGGCTCTGGCGCGATCTGGAACCTGCGCTCGAACAAGCTGAGGCCCGCCGGTTGGACGTCAGCTGATGCGGCTGGGCTGCCGATCCTTCCTGGTCTCGCGCGCTGGGCCGACGCGGCGACGGGCGCGATCAACCACGCGCTGCGCTTCACCGCGCCGCGTACGCGGAAGGCGTACATCTATCCGGCACGTCACTACGCGAGTGACTCGACCGATCCGTCGCTGCCGCCGATGGGATTGCGTGTGCGGCTAAAGGCGAGCGTGAACATCGGCTCGTTCCCACCGCAGGCGCGCATCGTGCTCGCCGCGTTGAAGAAGTATGGCGCGATTCTCGCCGACAACGGTTCGCCTTGGTACATCTCGGGCGCACCGAACGCACACTGGTCGAACGAACAACTGCACGCACTCTCGCGCTTGACGGGCAGCGACTTCGAAGTCGTCGACACGTCGAAGCTGCGCCCGTAGCGCACCGCCGGGGTCTGGCCCAGCGCACCGCCGGGGTCTGGCCCGGGTCTGACCCCGCTACCTATGCACGTACCTAGGCAGCGGTGCCAGGCAAATGCCAGGTACCGAAGGTCGACGCCAAAAGCGCAGAAGCCGCCCTGAAAGAGGCGGCCTCTGCGTCGAAGCCCCTGCGCATCGGTCGGTGGGTCAGTTGGCACCTCAGCCCGACGCCACCCGTCAATGTGCCTTCGACCTGCGCGAGTCCGGGGAATCTTGGTTCTTGGGCCGGACGGTTCACCGGCCGCGGCGCGATTCCT
>DASUKC010000119.1:0-3727 GCA_036278975.1 Gaiellaceae bacterium | reverse complement strand
GCGGCTCGAGGGCTGAGCCGCTGCGCTAGCGCTTGCGCGCCATCACGAGAACGTCGACCAGCGGACGCGTGACGCGGCCGTCGTACTCCCGGTCGATGACCTCACTCAGCTCGGCGATCAGCGACTCGCGCACATCCGGGGCCATCGCCTGCATGTTCGAGTAGCTGCGCATCAGGTCGGTGTACGCAGCGGTGTCGTACGTCTGATCCCACGGGTAGCGTAGCAGCGTGACATCGCCGAACAGCGGGCTGGCAAGCAGTTCGCGGTACTCGGGCGGCGTCGCTTCGTCCGCCTCGGGCGTCATCTCACCAGGCTTCCAGGCGGGCTCGCCGTACCGAGCGTAGATCGCCTGCGTACGGTCGAAGTAGCCGCGGTCGGCGCCCGAGCGCACCTGGATCATGGAGAGTGTCGCGAGCACGCCGCCAGCGCGTAGCAGCGCGTGCGGTTTCGTGTAGCGCACGGCGTGTTCGACCCAGTGGAACGAGTTCGCGGCGAAGACGAGGTCGTACGAGGCGGGCGAGAGATCGAGGTCCTCGAACGCCTCGTCATAGACGCGAAGCCGCGGCTCGCCCGCGAACTTTTCGTTAAGGAATCGCGCGAGCCGCGGGCCGATCTCGGCGGCGGTGACGCGGGCACCGTGCGCGAGCAGCGTCTTCGTCGCCTGGCCCGTGCCGGGACCGATCTCGACCGCCTCGATCTCGTTGCCGTCGCGCCGGTCGCGGACGTACGCGAACAACGCGTCGAACGCGGCGGCGGGGTGCTCCGGCCGTACGCGGTCGTAAACCTCGGGCACGGCGTCGAAGGTGCGGCGCAACGAGTCGTTGCTCACCGCAGAAGTGTACGGCACCGCCCCGGTGCGTGCGGACGCGCACAGCCGGGGCACACGCGCACGATCAAATGTGCGCGAGGGCGCTCGCACTGCGGATTGCGGATAGAATTGGCCATGGACATTCGTAAGCTGATCCGCGCGGACCTGCTCGAACTGCCCGGCTACGTGCCGATCGAGCCGACGGATGTGCTCGCGGGCCGCCTCGGGATCGCCCCGGACGACGTGCTGAAGCTCGACGGCAACGAGAACCCGTTCGGCCCCTCGCCGAAGGCGCTCGAAGCGATCGCGGCCGAACGCAACTACCACATCTATCCGGACCCCGATCAGCGCGCCGTCCGCGCGGCGCTCGCCGCGCACCTCGACACCGACGCCGAGCGCATCGTGTGCGGGCTCGGCAGCGACGACCTCATCGACCTCGTGCTGCGCGCGATCGTCGCGCCTGGCGACGCCATCATCGACTGCCCGCCGACCTTCGGCATGTATCCGTTCTCGGCGGAGGTCGCCGGTGCGCGCGTCATCGTGGCGCCGCGGCTCGAGAGCTTCGCGCTCGATACGATCGCCGTCGAAGAGCTGGCGCCCGAGGCGAAGCTGATCTTCGTCGCTTCGCCGAACAACCCCACCGGCAACCTCCTTCCACTCGAGGACCTCGAGCGCCTGCTCGCGCTGCCGCTGCTGGTCGTGGTCGACGAGGCGTACATCGAGTTCGCGGGCACGCAGCACTCGGCGGTGCCGCTCGTGCGCGAGCACGAGAACCTCGTCGTCCTGCGCACATTCAGCAAGTGGGCCGGGCTCGCGGGCCTGCGGGCGGGCTACGCCGTGATGTCGCCGGTGCTCGCGGCGCTGTTGATGACGATCAAGCAGCCGTACAATCTGAACGTCGCCGCCGGCGTCGCCATGCTCGCCGCGCTCGAAGACCGCGCGCTGCTCGCCGAGCGCGCGTGCAAGATCGCCGGCGTGCGCAACCGCACGGCGGAGATGCTCGCCGCGATCCCCTGGGTCAGGCCGTACCCGTCCGATGCCAACTTCGTGCTCTGCCGCATCGACGGGCGCGACGCGCGCGCGCTGCGTGACCGGCTCGCCGCGCGCGGCATCTTCGTGCGCTACTTCGACACGCCGGTCCTGCGCAACCACCTGCGCATCGGCGTCCCGCTCGAGCAGGACCTCGAGCGCCTCGTGGCGGCGATTCGCGAAGAAGGCGCCGCATGAGCTGCACGAGCGTCGCCGTCGAGCCGCGAACGCCGGATCGTTCAAGACCCAACAGCTGCGCCAATCTGCGTGCATCTGCGGATCAACCCAAGAGGACATCTGTGAACATCTGTGACATCTGTGGTTAGACAAGCGTCCGTAGTTCGCGAGACGAAAGAGACGAAGGTCGAAGTCACCCTCGACCTCGACGGCGCCGGTCGCTCTTCGGCGAAGACCGGCATCGGCATGCTCGACCACCTTGTCGAGCAGATCGGCAAGCACGGCCTGTTCGACCTCCGGGTCACCGCCAACGGCGACCTGCACGTCGATGAGCATCACACCGTAGAGGACGTCGGCATCGCCCTCGGGCAGGCGTTCGACCGCGCGCTCGGCGAGCGCAGGGGCATCATCCGCATGGCGGACGCGCTCGTCCCGCTCGATGAGGCGCTGGCATCCGTCGCGGTCGATATCAGCGGCCGGTCGTTCTGCGTCCTCGACGCACAGTGGACGCTCGACCGCATCGGTGAGCTGCCGGCATCGCTCGTCGAGCACCTGCTGTGCTCGTTCACGACGGAGGCGCGTCTGACGCTGCACGCCCGCGTGCTGGCGGGCGACAACGACCACCACAAGGCCGAGGCGATGTGCAAGGCGCTCGGCCGCGCGCTGGCCGCGGCCACGCGCATCGAACCCCGCCTGCATGGCGAGGCCCCGAGCACGAAGGGTACGATCGGCTGAGCCAGCCACGCTCCGTTGCCCCTTCGTGGCATCCGGCCTCTGGCCTTCCGCCGCGGCTCGCCGAGAATTACGATAACCGCACCCCGGAACAGTTGACGCCGCTGCGTCGCCGAACCTATGATTTAGCAGGCACTAAGGTAGAGGCAGTCCGCCCGAAAGGAAGCGCCACATGGCTGTAGACCAGAAGACCATGGATATGCTCCAGACGGAGCCGAACATCAGCGAGGGGCTCGACCTCAGCTGGATGGACCAGACCGGCGAGCGCGGCATGACGGCGCACCCCGGGCGGCGCGGCCTCACGCTCGAGGAGATCAACAGGGGCTCCTACGGCAACGCCCCCAAGACCTCCGATGACATGACGATGGGCCTGCGCGGCGCCGCGCGTCGCGATGGTGTGCCGCGCGTCGGCTACCACGTCCGCCAGAAGTCCGACATCTGGTCCGACAACGCGGCAATGCTCTACGAAGAGGCGGTGCAGCGCCAGTGGTCGTCCGCGACGGACATCCCGTGGGACGAACTGAAGCCGCTGCCCGATGACGTCGAGCGCGCGTACAGCCAGTTCTGCACCTTCCTCACCGAGGTCGAGTTCATCGCCGGCGACACGCCCAGCCAGTGGCTGCCCTTCGTCAGCAACGAGCACTACGAAGTGAAGATGTTCCTCGCTTCGCAGATCATGGACGAGGCGCGGCACCTCGATGTCTTCCGCAAGCGCGCGCTCGCGAACGGTGGCGGCCTCATGCAGTCCAGCGGCAACGCCGGCCTGCGCGTGATCATCGAGTCGAAGGACTTCACCGAGATGTCGACGATCATGCACGTCCAGGGCGAAGGCCTCGTGCAGTCGATCTTCCGCATGGGCGAGTACATCGCGACGAACGAGGCGGAGAAGCGCATCTTCCGCCTCTCGGCGCAGGACGAGTCCCGTCACGTCGCGTTCGGCGTCATGCACCTGAAGTACATCCTGGAGACGGAGCCGGAGCG
>DASUKC010000118.1:0-19215 GCA_036278975.1 Gaiellaceae bacterium | reverse complement strand
TCCTCGGGCTCGAGTGGTTCTCGATCGCGCTGTACGTGTTGACGGCGATCGACATCGACCTCGTCGGATCGCTGGAGGCGGGACTGAAGTACCTGATCATCGGCGCAGTCGGGTCGGCGACGCTCTTGTTCGGGTCGGCGCTCGTCTACGGCAGAACGGGCGCGCTGAGCTTCGACAAGATCGCGGCGTACGGCCACGGGCACGACTCGATGGTCGTCGTCGGCCTCGCGATGATCATCGCCGGGCTGATGTTCAAGTCGTCGGCGGCGCCTTTCCACATGTGGACGCCCGACGCGTACGAAGGCGCGCCGACGCCGGTGACGGCGTTCATGGCATCGGCGACGAAGATCGCAGCGCTGGTCGTCACCTATCGCGTGCTGACTGTCGCGTTCCCGAGCGATGCGCACCTGTGGCGCTGGACGATCGCGATCGTCGCGTGCATCTCGCTCGCCTGGGGCAACATCGGCGCGCTCGTCCAGCGGAATGTGAAGCGGATCCTCGCGTATTCGTCGGTCTCGCACGCAGGCTTCATCCTGATTGCGATTGCCGCGGACTCGGCGCTCGGTGCGCGCGCGCTGCAGTACTACTTGATCCCGTACGCGGCGATGTCGCTCGGCTCGTTCGCGATCGTCGCAGCGCGCGAGCGGGAGCTGGGCGCGCCGGTGACGCTCGAGAATCTCGCGGGCTTCGGCTGGGAGCGGCCGTTCCTCGGGATCGCCATGTGGACCTTCATGCTGGGCTTTCTCGGGTTCCCGCTCACCGGCGGCTTCATCGGCAAGTTCTACGTTTTCGCCGCCGCGTACGACCATCACTTCTGGTGGCTGATCATCGTCGGCGTCGCTGCCACGATGATCTCGGCGTACTACTACCTCGGCATCGTGCGCGCGATGTACTTCCGCGACTCGGCGGAGTTGCAGCTCGCACCCGCCGGCGGTTCACCGCCTCGCGAGTTCATGCTGTCGGCGGGCGTGACGATCTGCCTCGCCGTGACGGTCGGTTCGTTCTTCGCCGTGCAGCCGCTGATCGACGTCGCGCGCTCCGCCGCGGACGCGCTGCCGCTCTAGGCGGTGCCTGTCACATGCCAGGCAAATGCCTGGCACCGAAGGTCGGCGGCGCGCGGGAAATCTCCCTGCACTTTGCGGGCAAATGCCTGGCATTTGCCTGGCACCGGAGGTCGCCGCTAAGGCTTCGCAGGCCGCACGTGCGCCAAACGGCGCGCGTGAGGCGCAGCGCCGAGGCACAGCTTCAGCGCGAACACGCCGATGCAGGCGACGAGAGACGACCAGCCGAGCGCCGGCAGCGTGTCGGTGTGCGACGCGGGCGAGCGTGCCGCGCAGGAGAGCACCACCAGCACGAGAGCGATGCCCCAGAGCAGCGCCTGCATCGTCAGTAGCGGGTCGGTCCGCCGCTCGAGGTGATCGCCGAAGGTGACGATCGCCGACACCGCCGTGAAGGGGACGGCCGCGAGCAGCGCATCGAAGGCGAGCCCGTGCGACCCGTGCCCGTCGGCGACCGCAGCCACCAGGACGAGCAGCATCGGAAGCACGCGACGACCCACAGCAGCAGCTTCGACCTCGTACCGGACGGTCCTTCTATGCTCACGCGGTTCCCGCTGCGAAAGGACCCGCATGGCATCGCTCACCTGGCTCGGTCATTCCTCGTTCCGCCTCGACACCGACAGCGGCAAGCGGATCTACGTCGATCCATGGGTGTCCGGTCCAACGTGCCCGGAGAGTGAGAAGAATCCCGAGCGCGCGGATGCGATTTACATCACGCACGGTCACGGCGATCACAGCGGCGACGTTGTCGACCTGCACGCCAAGCTCGGCTGCAAGGTGCTCGGCATGGTCGAGCTCGCCGAACAGCTGAGCGGAACGAGCATCGGCGACGACGCGATCGCCTTCAACAAAGGCGGCACCGTCGAGGTCGAGGGCGTGCGCTTCACGATGGTCAACGCCTTCCATTCGAGCTCCAACGACGTCGCCGGCAGCGTCTACGCCGGCGAGCCGACCGGCGTCGTGATCCGCGAAGGAGACCTGTCGATCTACTTCGCAGGCGACACGTGCGTGTTCGGCGACATGGCGCTGATCGCGCGCCTCTACAAGCCCACCGTCGCAGTGCTGCCGATCGGCGACCACTTCACGATGGGCGTCGAAGAAGCAGCGCTCGCGCTCGAGCTGCTCGGCCACCCGCGCTGCGTACCGTGCCACTGGGGCACGTTCCCGCTGCTGCACGGCCGCCCGGCTGCGCTCGCGAAGCTGACGAAGTCGCACGTCGACGAGCTCGAGCCCGGGGACACGATCCAGCTATGAGGGAGCGCTGGTTCGGTGCAACCGGCAAGCGGGTGCCGGAGATCGCGACCGAGGAGGAGCTCGACCTCGCAGACGCGCTCGTCCTCGACGCCCCGGACGACGCGGCGCTTCGCGAAGCACATGCCGAAGGACGCCCTGTCGTGATCCGTGCGCACACGATCGACGAAGTGAAAGCCGCGCTCGCGCGCCCGGAAGTCGCAAGCGTGCTCGTCGACGACCCGGCGTTGCGCGACCTCGACCTGACGGAGCTCACCTATGGCTGAGCCGATCGTCGCCACGTATTCGATCGCCGCGTGCGACCTCGAACGCGGCCAGTGGGGCGTAGCGACGCAGTCGAAGTTCCTCGCAGTCGGCTCGGTCGTGCCGTGGGCTGAGCCGCACGTCGGCGCGATCGCAACACAGGCGTACGCGAACCCGCGCTACGGCCCCGACGGGTTGAAGCTGTTGCGCGAGGGCTTGAGCGCGGAGGAAGTCGTTGCGCGCCTCACCGACGCGGACGACGGCCGCGACCACCGGCAGCTCGGCGTCGTCGACGCGGTCGGCGGCAGCGCCACCTACACCGGCAGCGAATGCATGGACTGGGCAGGCGGCATCGCAGGCGAGAACTTCGCGGCGCAGGGAAACATCCTCGTCAGCGAGGACACCGTCGCTGCGATCGCCAACACCTTCACGGCGACAAAGGGCAAGCTGCTCGCCGAGCGCCTGATCGACTGCCTCGCCGCCGCGCAGGCAGCAGGCGGCGACCGTCGTGGTCAGCAGTCGGCCGCACTGATCGTCGTCGAGCGCGACGCCGGCTACGCATCGCTCTCCGACGTCCTCGTCGACCTGCGCGTCGACGACCATCCGACGCCGGTCGAAGAGCTGCGGCGCATCTACCGGCTGCACGACCTCCTCTTCGGCAAGACGGAGGAATGGATCACGGTCGACGATGCGTTGAGGAAGGAGATGGCGGAGCGCCTGGCCAAGCTCGGCTACGACGGCGACCTCGAGCAGGCGTTCGCGACGTGGGCCGGCACCGAGAACCTCGAAGAGCGCCTCGACGGCGTCGAGCGTGTCGACGCGGTCGTGCTGGCGGAGCTGCGCGCACGATGAGCGACGGCTACGTCATCATCGATTTGAACGACATCGAAGCGTTCCCGTACCACCAGCGCGGCGGGCAGAAGCTGTTGCCGCTTCAGCGGTTGACCGGCTTCCAGGCCGTGGGCATGAACGGCTGGATCGGCGGCGCCGGAGAGCCGCTCGTTCCCGAGCATGCTGAGGACAGCGACAACGAAGAGCTCTACGTCGTCGTCCAGGGCCGCGCCACGTTCACGGTCGACGGCAACTCGTTCGACGCACCCGCCGGGACGCTCGTGCACGCGCTCCCCGGCGAGTTGCGCAGCGCGCAGAGCGAAGAGCCGCGCACGATCATCGTCGCCGTCGGCGCAACGGTCGGCCAACCGTTCAGCAACCCCGGCTGGACGAGCTTCGTCGTTGCCGATGCGTTGCGCCGCGAAGGGCGAATGGACGAGTCGCGTGCCGCGATCCAAGAGATGATCGATCTGGCGCCGGACCACTGGGGTCCGCTCTACAACGCCGCATGTTTCGAGGCGCTCGCCGGAAACGCAGATGAGGCGTTTGCCTACCTCGCACGCTCCAAGACGTTTGCGGACCCCGACGAGCTGCGCGGATACCTCGAGGGCGACACCGACCTCGACCCCATCCGCGACGACCCGCGGTTCCCGGAGCTGCTCGCATGAACACCGCGCACATCGACGAGCTCGACCGGCACGAGATGCGCGACGGCTTTGTCTGGCGCCCCGTGCGCCGGCACTTCGACATCAAGGCGTTCGGCGTCAACGCGTACACGCCGGGCGCCACCAAGCAGATCGTCGAGGAGCACACGGAGAGCGAGCTCGGACACGAGGAGATCTACCTCGTGCTGCGCGGGCGAATCCGCTTCACCGCGGGCGACGACGAGCACGAGCTCTCTCAAGGCCAGCTGATCTTCATGCGCGACCCGTCGCTGAAGCGCGGGGCCGTCGCGCTGACCGACGACGCCGCAGTGCTCGCAGTCGGCGGCAAGCCCGGCGAGGCGTACGAGGTGTCGGCCTGGGAGACGTGGTTCGTCGCAGCGCCGCTCGTGCAAGCAGAGAAGTGGGACGAGGTGATCGCGCTACACAACGAAGCGCTGGCACAACGTCCCGATCACGCACCGCTGCTCTACAACCTCGCGTGCACAGAAGCGCGCGCCGGGAAGAGCGCGGATGCGAAGACTCATCTGAAGCGCGCGATCGAGCTCGAGCCGAAGTGGGCGGAGTACGCGGTGAAGGACGCAGACTTCGCGTCGATCAGCGCCGACCCGGACTTCCCGGCAGCCTGACGTCGCCCGCAAGCTCGCGCAACGCGGGCACCGGATCACTCTCGGGGCGGGCGACGATCAGCACCGCGCCGAACCCGCCGACCGGTAGCAGCGCGTCGACGAGCGAGTGCAATCCGAGCGCGAGCGCGAACGACTTGTGCGCGAGCGGGCCGCCGAACGGCACGAGATCCTCCGCGCGTGCGCGACCTGCGATCACGTCGCCGTGCGTGATCGCGCCCATCGAGACGTCGCTGACGAGCGGAGCCCCGTCCGACGACGGAATGGCAATCGCGAGCGGATTCGTGCCGGCCAGCTTCGGTCCGCCGCCGGGTGAGGCGAGCCGTCGCGGCGACGTCGCCGTCAGCATCCCGACCAGACCCGCGTCGGCAAGCATGCGCACCCAGTAGCCAAGTGCCCCGGTCGGGAACGTGCGCATGCAAACCACGACGCGTGCGTGCGCGGGCGGATTCGCGATCTGCGCCTGGATCGCCGCGTGCAGCGTCAAGTAGCCGAGCGCGCCGTTCCCGTCCCACCGCTCGTAGCCCTGCTCGGCGAGCGCTCGCGTCGGGATTGCGGCAGTGTCGATCTCCTCCCACGTCTCGAGCCACTGGATGCGCGAGAGCCCGTGGCCGAGCTGGCCGCGCCGCTCCGCGTCCAGGAAATGGTCGCCGAGCACCTCGACCTGCTCAGGCGAGAAGCCGAGCGCTGCGAGCCGAGGCTTCGCCTCTTCAGGCTGCACGCTGGGAGAACTCGAGCATCGGCCAGCCTCGCTCGCGGGCAAGGCGGCGCAGCTGCCGGTCGGCGTTGACAGCAATCGGATGCCCGACCGCTTCGAGAAACGGCACGTCGCTGTGCGAGTCGGAGTACGCGCTGCAGGCAGCGAGTTGGAAACCCTCCGCGGCCGCGAGCTCACGAACCGCCTCCGCTTTGTATTCGCCGTGCGCTGCGCGCAGCGTGCGGCCGGTGTACTTGCCGTCGACGATCTCCGCGCGCGTGCCGATCGCGCCGTCGAAACCGAGATCGTCGGCGATGTGCTCGACGATCTCCTGCAGCGTGGCGGACACCACATAGACCTTCTCGCCCTTCGCGCGGTGCTCTTGCACGAGAGAGAGCGGCTCGGCGTAGACGAGCGGACGCAGGATCGGCTCCATCGCGTCGCCGACGACTTCGCGCATCTCTTCGACAGAGAAGCCGGCGAGGAAGCGCATTCCGTCCTCGGCCGCGTTGCGCACGGTCTCGGCGCTCGCGCCGCGTGTCACGAAGAGCAGCTGCCAGAACGCGGCCTTCACGAGGTGGGTGCGCGTGATCAGGCCGCGCTTGCGAAACGGCCCGGCCAAGGCCAGGGCAGAACTGCGACGGATGAGGGTTCGGTCGAGATCGAAGAACGCCGCGGCGCTCACGACATGAGCGGCAGCGTGCGGGTGAACCCGCCGACGCGGCTCTCGTCGACAGCACGCGCGATGTCCGAGATGACGCGTGCCGACTCGTTGTCGGGATCGCTGATCACGAGCGGCGTGCCGACGTCTGCGGCTTCACGAACCGCGGCGTCGAGCGGCACGCTGCCGAGGAGCGGAACGCCGAGCTCGTCTGCCAGCAGCTGCCCGCCGCCGGCACCGAACACCTCCGACGTCATGTTCTCGACGACGCCGAGCAGGCGGAGTCCTGTTTTCTGCGCCATCGTCGCGGCGCGCGCCGCCACCTCTTGCGCGAGCGGCTGCGGCGTTGTGACGACGATCGTCTCCGCGCGCGGCAGCAACTGTCCGAGCGAAATCGACACGTCACCCGTGCCGGGCGGCATGTCGACGACGAGCACGTCGAGGTCGCCCCAGTGCACGTCCTGCAGGAACTGCTCGAGGGCGCGGTGCAGCATCGGGCCGCGCCACATGACCGGCGCGTTGTCGTCGAGGAAGAAGCCGATCGACATCAGCCGCATGTCGAACGCGACCGGCGGCACGATCATCTGGTCGACGGCGACCGGCTTCTGGTTGGTTCCGAGCATGTGCGGAATCGAGTGGCCATAGATGTCGGCGTCGAGCACGCCGACTTCGTGACCGAGTTGCGCCAGCGCGGCGGCGATGTTCACGGTGAGCGACGACTTGCCGACACCACCCTTGCCCGAGCACACCGCAAGCACGCGTGTGGTCGCGGGCAGCTTGATCGCCTTGTCGTCGACAGGACCGCGCAGCTTGGCGGTCAGGGCTGTGCGCTCTTCCGGTGTCATCACGGTGAACTGCAGATCGACCGCCGACACGCCGGGCAACGACGCGACGTGCTCGCGCACCTGATCCTCGAAGCTCGAGCGGAGCGGGCAGCCGACGATCGTCAGCGCGATCGTCACTGCGACGACGTCGCCGTTCACCTCGACGTCGCGCACCATGTCGAGCTCGGTCACGGGGCGGCGCAACTCGGGGTCGATGACCTTCTCGAGCGCCACCAGGACGTCTTCGCGCGTTGCCATCACCGAAGGCTAGCCGCCAACCTTTCGCACAACGCAGGGGTGCCCGCTGCGGCGATCCGCGAACGTGGCTCCAGGTCGAGCGGGGCGGCGCCGAACGGCGGATCCTCGAACAAATCGACCGCAAACCCGCGCTCGCGGACGAGCAGCTGCGCCGCGGCGATATCCACCGACCGCGCGCCTTTCAGGGAAACGACGCCGTCGACCCTGCCGGCAGCGAGGTGGCACAGCGACAACGCGAGCGAGCCCATGATCCGCAGCCGGTGCGCGACGCCTGCAAACGCGGCTGCGTGCTCCGTGACATAGGCGGTGGTCGTCGCTTCGAATGAGAGGATCTCGAGCTCGTCCTTCGGCGACTCGCGCAACGGCTCGCCGTTCAGGAACGCACCGCCGCCACGCGTCGCAGTCCACTCCTCGCGCGAGCCGAAGTCGAAGACGTAGCCGAAGAGCACGTCGTCCATCGTGTCGCCGTCGGCGACCGCGATCGAGATGGAGAAGAACGGGATGCCACGCTTCGCATTCAGCGAGCCGTCGATCGGATCGACGACGATCGTGAACGGCCCGTCGCCGTGGATGCCGACCTCTTCGCTGACGATCTTGTTGCCGGCGAAGTGCGGCAGGATCGCCTGCTCGGCGGCAGCGTCGATCGCAGTCGTCTCGTCGCCGCCCTCGCCCTGCCCGACGACGGTCTCACGCTCGCGGCCCTGTAGTTGCGCGAGCACTGCGTCGACGTCGTCGCGCGCGGCGCGACAGGCGCTCAGCCAATCGGGTGAAAGAGGAGGCCTGATGTGAGCTTGGGATAGAAGAAGGTGGACTTCTGCGGCATCACTTCGCCGGCGCCGGCGAAGCGCGCAACCTGCTCGACCGTCACCGGCTGCAGCAGGAACGCCGCCTCTGCATCGCCGCGATCGACGGCTGCGATCGCCTCATTCGCATACGCGGTGTACGACACGCCGTCCGGTGAGAACGACTCGACGACGCGCGGGCCGAAGTCGTCTTCCGTCTCGACGCGGAGGTACTTCCCGCCGCGATAGAGCGTCACGCCGTCGCCCGGTGCAGCGACTTCGACACCGGGGACGTCGCCCACGCTCTCGACGATGCGATGCGTCGGGAAGATCTCAAGGCCCGGCGCGCGCGAAGAGACGAGCACTGCGAGCAGATGCGTCGCAGACGGATCCTCCTCGCGAAATGCGACTGCCGTCTCGTAACGGTGATGGCCGTCCGCGATCAGCAGCGGCGTGCCGATCTCGAGCTCGCCGCTCGCCGGCATGCGCCACACACGCGTGCGCACTCCGCCGTCCTCGACGTCCATGTCGGGCTCACCGTCCGGACGCGCGAGCACCGGGTCGGCGTCGTACAACAGGAAGATCGGCTCGAGCTGGACGCGCGTCGCACGCAATAGCTGCAGGCGTCCCTCCTTCGGTCCGGCGTGCGTCCGCTCGTGCGGCAGTACCTGCTTCGCGCTGTACGGCACCGCCTCGACCGACGCGGCGAAGCCCTCACGCGTGCGCGCGACTCCGTCGGGGCCGACGTAGTCCTGCGCGATCCACCAGAACGCCGGCTGTTCAGGCTCGACGATGCCGCCGAGACGCCAGTTCGCAAGGTCGTGCGCTGCGGTCTCCGGCAGGTCGGGCAGCGTCAGATGCACCACGTTGTGCGGGTTGCGCGCAAGGTACTCGAGCCGCGCCTCGGGCGAGATCACGTCGTACGGCGGCGCAACGAGCTCTGCCAGTTCCCCCGCCTTCGCGGAGTACCGGAGCGCAGAGAACGGGCGTACCGCAGGCACTCCTGCAGACTCTATGCATGGTCCGCACTCTCGCCGCCGCAGGACGGTGGGTCGACAAGGTCGGCCTCGCGCTGCTCTTTCCGAAGGCCGACGTCGTGCTGCCGTCACTCTGGGAACAGGTCAACGGCGACGCCGAGACGAATTGGGCGGTCCGCGACGACGAAGGCAACTTCGTGGCGTGGTCGGAGGAGATGGGCTTCCTCTGGGGGGCGAAGGACGAGCTGCCCGAGCGCGGGTTGGTGTGCGTCGGCAAGCACCTGGCGCGCGTCACGGCGTGCGTCGCGCCGCGGCTCGTTCCCGCGCTGATCGCCGCGTGCGGCGTCGAGCCGGAGGACGAACCGGTGATCTCGGCGATCCGCGACCTCGGCCCGCTCACCGGCCCGCAGCTCCGCGAAGCGACCGGGCTGCCGAAGAAAGAGGTCGACCGGCGCGTCGCGGCGCTCCACTACCAACTCGTGCTCACGTCGTCCCACCTGGTCGAGCAGGACGGGCCATGGGGAGCGTTGGCCCATGACCTCATACGGCGGAAGTGGAAGGCGAAGAAGGTTCCGGAGCGCAGCGCTGCGCGGCGGGAGCTCGCGGGATTGGTGCTGGGCCAGGCCGGCGAGCTGACCGCCGCGGATGTCGCGGGGATCTTCAAGTGGCGTCGCAAGGAGGCCGCGGCGGTGCTGGACGAGATCGCCGAGAGCCGTGACGGCGGTGGCTTCCGCATCTGGGCGCAGCCGTAGGATGGTCGGGTGACGATCGCCGAGCTCGCGGAAGACCGCGTCGTCGAGGGCATCTACGCCGTGAAGACGAAGCGCAAGCTGCGCACGCGCAACGGCGCGTCGTATCTCGCGCTCGAGCTCGTCGACCCGACCGGACGCATCGAGGCGCGCGTGTGGAACGACGTCGAGCTACTCGACGGGCGTTTCGCCGAAGGTGACGCGGTGCGTGTGCTCGGCCGTGTCGAGAAGTTCCGCGACCGGCTGCAGCTCGACGTGCGCGAGCTCGAAGCGGCAGACGTCGATCCGTCGTCGCTCACGCCGCGCGTGCGCCGCGACGAGGACGAGCTCGCCGGCTTTCTCGAGTTTCTCGTTGCGGAGATCACGCACCCCGGGCTGGCCGCGACAGTGCAAGCCGTGCTCGCCGACCGCAAGCTCGACGAGTATCCCGCGACGTTCGACGACCACCACTCCTATGCCGGCGGGCTGCTCGAGCACACGATCGGCGTCGCGACGCTGTGCCGCGAGACGACGCAACTGCATCCGCGGCTGCGTCCGGATCTCGTGGTGGCGGCCGCGCTGTTGCACGACGTCGGCCGGACGCTCGAGCTTTCGCCCGGCCCGGCCTTCACGCCGACTGCCGAGGGACGTTTGCTCGGCCACGTGCACCTCGGGCTACGTCTCGTCGAAGAGCGCGCGGAAGGGTTGAAGCCCGACCAGCTCGCAGAGCTGTTGCACTGCATCGCCGTGCATCACGAAGCGCGTGGCGCGCGCACAGCCGAAGCGTCCGTGCTGTACCACGCGAACCAGCTCGACGCGATCGCCGCTACGCGGCCGGTCGACTGAGCACGGCGGAGAGCTCGGCCAGCGTGTCCGGCACGACGCGGTAGAACGCCCACGTCCCGCGACGCGACACGTCGACGAGACCTGCGTCGCGCAGCACCTTGAGGTGGTGCGAGATCGTCGGCTGCGAGAGGTCGAACGTCGCGTTGAGGTCGCACACGCATGCCTCGCCCTGGGCGAGCCGGTTGAGGATCGCGACGCGCGTCGGATCGGACAGCGCCTTGAAGCGGGCGGCGAGCGACTCGGCCTCCACCGCGGGGAGCGGCGGAGTGCCTGGGCCACAGCAGATCGGGGTGATGACCGGCAACGCCTTCATTGATGTTCTTCAATATAGTACATCGACGTCCATCGATGAAAGGAGGAGCGATGAACCAGTGCGATTGCGGTTGCGAGTGCCCGCCCGGCTGCGGCTGCGGCTGCTGCTAGGCGAATGACGGGGTCTGGCCCGGGCCTGACCCCGTTTATGCACGGTTGCCCGCGCGATCTTTCGAAGAGCAGGGAGTTCGAGTGAATAGCGGCTGAATAAACCGCGGCGTTGGTCCTTTGTCACATAGGTCCGCGCCGGACGTATTCGACAAGACAACGGGATTTAGACGTTGAAGCGGATGTTCAGGACGTCCCCGTCCTGGACGACGTACGTCTTGCCCTCGAGCCGCTGCTTGCCGGCGCGCGCCACCTCGGCGTGCGACTGCAGCTCCACCAGGTCGCGCCAGTCGACGACCTCGCAACGGATGAATCCGCGGGCGATGTCCGAGTGGATCGCCTCCGCAGCATCGAGCGCCGTCTCGCCGCGGCGGAGCGTCCACGCACGCGTGTCCTTCTCGCCGGCGGTGAAGAACGTGATCAAGTCGAGCGCGTCGCGCAGCCGAGCAGCAACGTCGTCGAGCGCTGAGGTGCCGTCGCGGAACGCCGCCGCCTCTTCGTCGGGCAACTCGGCCAGTTCCGCCTCGAGCTTCAGGTCGATGCCGCCGGGGCCGTTCTCGATCGCGAGCAGCGGCTTCGTCGTCAACGGCTCGAGCTCACCCGGCAACTCGCCGGGATACGTGTCGAGCGTCTGCCCGGCGTCGGCATGCGCGAGCACCTTGCCGAGCTCCTCGACCTCCGCCTTCAACTTGGCGTCACCCGACTTCGCCTGCTTCTCGACGCGCTCCAACCGGCGCTCGACATGGTCGCGGTCGGCAACCAGCAGCTCGAGCTTGAAGTTCTCCAGGTCGTCGGCCGCGCGGTAGACGACGAGCAGCGCGTCGACCTGCCGCAGGTCGCCAAAGGCGGCCGAGCCCGGGATGTCCTGCACGCGAATGGTCGCGGGCGTGATCTTGCGCGCGTGCACGACCTCCGCGAGCGCGGCGAGACGATCGTCGGCGATTGCCGCGACACCAACATTCGTCTTCCCGTATTCGCCGCCACCCGCCTTGGTGAGCGCGGTGAAGAGCGATGTCTTCCCGCTGCTCGGCGGGCCGACGATGCCGACCTCGAGCGCCACGACGGCGCAGGTTACTCGTCTCGGTTGGCGAGCTGCTTTTGCAGCGAGATGAGAGCGCGATGCTGGAGCGACTTGATCGCCCCCTCGGACTTGCCGAGAATCGTCGCCGCTTCGGCGTTCCCGAAGTTGAAGACGAACTTCAGCGTCAGCACCTGTTGCTGTTCCGGCGAGAGGTCGTCGATCAACTCGAGCATCGACCTGCGCCCGATCGATTCGAGCGCGCCGGCCTCGGCAGACGTCGCCTCGTCGGGCGGCGGCTCGGGCACCTCTTCCTCCGGTTGCCAGCGCTTCGCGGCGCGGAAATGATCCATTGCCAGGTTGTGCGCGATCCGGAAGAGCCAGGCGCTGAACGGCGCCGACTGCCAGCGGAACTTCCCAATCGACTCGAGCATGCGCAGGAACGTCTGCGTCGTCAGGTCTTCCGCGTCGTGACGGTTGCCAACGCTGACGTGCAGGTAGCTGTAGATGCGGTCGAAGTGGATCAGGTACAGCTCTTCGAGCGCGTCGCGGTCGCCCTGCTGCGCGCGATCGACCAGCACGCGAACGAGCTGGTTCTCCGCTTCCTTCTTGCTGCCGGCAGTTGTGCTCACCGGCAAAGTGGTGCCCGTTGGGGGCGCGGGTCTAACCGTCGGCGCCGAAGCCGACGCGACTCTCGCGTGCGAATCTCTTAACGAATACGACTTTCGAAACGGCAATCGTGTAGCGGCCGTCCTCGGCCTCGAACTTGAGGCTGCCCTCGGACTTCGAGAGCGACTCTTCGACGGCGTCGGCCGTCTTCGGCTCGACGTACACCGTCAGCACCTGCGTGCCTTCGAAGGCGAGCTCGAGCCTGACGCGCTCAGCCACTCGTCACCAGCTCGGCAAGCACGCCGCCGGTTGCATGCGGATGGACGAACGCGACCTGGGAACCCAGGATGCCGCGGCGCGGCGCCTCGTCGATCAACTCCGCACCGGCAGCGGCGAGCCGCTCGAGCTCGGCCGCTATGTCGTCGACCTCGAAGGCGACGTGGTGGAGCCCAGGCCCGCGGCGGTCGAGGAACTTGCCGACCGGTGTGTCCGGTCCGAGGGAGCCGAGTAGCTCGACTCGGCTGTCGCCGACCCGAAGCGAGATGCTGTCGACGCCCTGGTCTGCGAGCTCCTCGCGGTGCTCGAGCTGCGCGCCGAAGAGTGCGCTGTACATCGCGAGAGACTCTTCGAGATCCTCGACCGCGACGCCGACATGATGGATGCCCTTGACCGGCATGCGGCCTGAGCCTAGCTGGTCGGGTCGGCCCCGAGCACGCGGATGACGCCGACCGCGTCGGCCGAGCGTGACTCGCCCTCGACACCCACGAAAACCGCCTTCAGCTCGTCGCGCGTGAGCGTCTCGCGCTCGAGCAGCGCGTTGGCAACCTTGTCGAGCGCAGGACGGTGCTTCTGCAGCATGCGCAGCGCCTCGGTGTACGCGTGATCGGTGAGCTGCGCCTGCTCGGTGTCGCGCAGCCGCTTCGTCTCCTCAGAGAGCGCGTAGTTGTCGGCGCGCAACGTGCGCGACGTCACCGACTCGCCCATGCCCCACTCGAACACCATCGACCGCGCGATCTGCGTCACCTTCTCGAGGTCGTTCGCCGCGCCGTTCGTCACGCGCCCGAACACGATCTCTTCCGCGGCGCGCCCGGCGAGCGCGACGACCAGCCAGTCGGCCAACTCTTCCTTCGTCTCGAGGTAACGCTCCTCGTCGGGGAGATGCAGCACGAAGCCGAGCGCGGTCCCGCGCGCAATGATCGTCGCCTTCTGCGGCTCGCGACCGACAAGGTGCGAGACGAGCGCATGGCCGCCCTCGTGGTAGGCGAGGATCCGCTTCTCCTTGTCGGTGACGACGCGGCGCTGCTGCAACCCGGCGACGACACGCTCGAGTGCGTACTCGAAATCGGCCGCCTCGAGCTTCGAGCCGCCGCGCCGGCCCGCTTGGATAGCCGCTTCGTTCGCGATGTTCGCGAGGTCGGCACCGGTCAGGCCGGACGTCTGGCGCGCGACAGCGTCGAGATCGACGCCCGCCGCGAGCGGCTTGCCGCGCGTGTGCACGTCGAGAATCGCGCGTCGCCCTTTCAGGTCGGGCGCCTGGATGTAGACCTGACGGTCGAAGCGGCCGGGGCGAAGCAGTGCCGGGTCGAGATCCTGCAGACGGTTGCTCGCGCCCATCACGACAACCTGGTCTCGGGGACCGAACCCGTCGAGCTCGACGAGCAGCTGATTCAGCGTCTGGTCCTGCTCGCGGTTGAACGAGTGACCGCTACGCGCCATGCCAACCGCATCGAGCTCGTCGATGAAGATGATCGACGGTGCATTCTTGCGCGCTTCCTCGAACAGCTTTCGGATGCGCGCCGCGCCGAGACCCGCGAACATCTCGACGAACGCCGACGCACTCTGCGCGTAGAAGCGCGCGCCGGATTCGTTCGCGATCGCCTTCGCCGCAAGCGTCTTGCCGGTGCCGGGAGGGCCGTGGAAGAGGATGCCCTTCGGCACGCGCGCGCCGAGCTGCTCGAAGCGCACCGGGTCGCGCAGGAAGTCGACGATCTCCTGCAGCTCGTTCTTCGCCTCGTCGAGACCGGCGACATCCATCCAGGTCACGGCGGATGCGGAGCCGGGCGTGATCTCCATCGGCTTGACGCGCGGCATCAGCCCCATCGTCCGCCAGAGCAGCCACACCACAACGCACATGAGCAGAAAGAACATCGCCGGCAGCCAGCTCCTCGCAGCGTCCGACACCCAGTGCTCGATGCTGAAGCCGGAACCACCTCTGACGATCGTCGTTGTCGCCGACGTCACCGCGACTGACCCCGCGGCGTTCTTCGCGGTCACCACGAGACGCAACGTGTGTCCTCGGTCGGCTGAGACGGGCGAGTAGCTCAAACCAGAGGCGCCCGGGATGTTCGTGCAGCTCAGCCCGGCTGCATTGCAGCGCCGCCACTGGTACGACAGGTTGACGGAGGCCGTCCAGGTACCGCCGGTCGACGCCACGGCCTGGCCCACCTGCGCTTGCCCGAAGATCGCCGGCACGCTCACGTTCTTGGGCGGCGCGGCAGCCGAGCTGCCGGCAAGCACCAGGCCACCGACGGCGCAGAGCAGGACCACGAGGAAACGCCTTAGGCCGCGGGAAGGCATCTCCTGACTCATCGGTAAAGCTCAGGCGCCACTTGAGAGGCCTTCGCGAAGCGGACGCCGGCGTCCCGCCAGGCCACCAGACAAGCCGCGGTACGGGTCTCATCCAGGCCCCGCGACGCATCCTCGACGAACGTCACGCGGCGGCCGCGGTCGAGCAGGCCGCGGATCGCAGCGTCGTCACAGACGTCAGTGGCGACGCCGAAGAGCACGATCTCCTCCGGGTCGAGCAACGCGAGCAAGCGCTCGGCGTTGGGGTTCGTGAAGACGTCGAAGTGCTTCTTCAGCAGCAGGAACTCGCGCCCGCGCAGCCACTTCTCGGGCACGTCGGTGAGCGCCAGCGGCACGGGGTCGAGTTGCTGCGTGTCCGGCACCTTCTCCGCACCGTGCGTGCCCCGCAGGCAGTGCGGCGGATACGTGTCGCTGAAGTCGGGCGACTCGGAGATCTCGGCGTCGGTGAGCTCATGGTCGTCGGCCGACGCGATATGCGGAACGCCTGCAGCGCGCGCTGCGTCGACGAGCAGCTTCATCTGGGGCAGCACGTCCTCGGCCCCGGGCACGGCGAGCTTTCCGTTCGCGCGCACGAAGTCGTTTTGGGTGTCGACGTCCCAGAGGACTTTCACGACACGAGCTCGAGCCGTGGGTTCTCGCGCAACCGTCGTCCCGCCTTCGCCGTCGGCTTCCCGTCGGTCATGACGATGTCCGCGGTGAAGTCGTTCGCGCCGCGAATCAGCGACGAGCCGACGCCGTACGCGTCGACAGGAACACCCTCGTTCTCGAATGCGCGGATCTTTTCGAGCGTGAAGCCGCCGGACACGACGATCCTCACAGCCTCGAAGCCGGCGCCGTCAAGTGCGTCGCGCACTTTCCGCACGAGCCGCGGATTGACGCCGGTCGGCTGGAAGTCGCCAAGCTCGTCCCACAGCGAGCGATCGACGAGCGACTCCGACGTGTCGAGACGCACGCCCCACAACCGCGGGCCAAGCGCGCGTGCGACTTCGAGCGCGGTGCGTACCGAGTCGTTCTCGAAATCGACGAGCACGGTGACGTTCATGTCGGCGGGTGCCCAGTCGGCGAAGTGCTTCGCCGCGGTGACGGTGTCGCCGCCGTACGCGGCAATCAGCGAATGCGGAACGGTGCCGATGCCGGTTCCGCCCCACCAGGACGCCTGCTCGTCGGTGGTGACGCCGATCGGCAACCCGAGCACCTCCCCCGCGACATACGCGGCGTAGCCGTCACCGGTCTGAATGCGGTGATGGTCGTGCCGCGCCGGCATGAAGATCAGCGGCTTTCCGTTCGCAGCCTCGAGCACGCGTACGACGTTCGTCGTGATCAGCGTGCGGCGCGCGAGCGTGCCGAGCAGCGGTGTCTCGAGTCGCGCAAAGGTCGTGTAGTCGCCTTCGATCGTCATCACGGTCTCGTAGGGCTCGAGCACGTCACCGTCGTACAGCGCGTTCACGGTGAGCGCGTCCCAGTCGTCGGCGCAGAGCTTGAGGATCGCGAGTGCCTCGTCCATGCCACCGAGGTACGCATGCTTCTTCTGGAACACTTGCATGACGACACGCGGCCGGCGACCGTCTGCAAGCAGCGTCGCGCGTGCGTGGTTGAAGTACGCGTCCGTGTACCAGCCGCCGCGCATCTTCTCGACCGGCAGGTCGAAGACCGAAGGGTCGAGGCGCTTACGTGTCGTGATCATCTTCGAGCTCGAGACATGCGTCGAGCGCGGCCTGCGCGACTTCGAGTTGCTCCGGAGACGGATCTTCCGTGCCCACGCGATGCTGCAACTCGTGGCCGGGGCGCGCGAGCGCGCGCGCAAGGGGATGCTCCGGGTTGCGCGTCATCCACCCGAACACTTCGGTGGCGACGCCGATTGATCCGACGGCGGCCGCGCCTTTCGCCGCGCGCTTGAAGCGTGGGGGCGCAGCCTCGGCGAGCAATGCCCCCGCAGCGGACGTGATCACCAGCGGGCCGACGAGATGCGAGCCGCAGCGCTCGTGCTCCTTCGGCCGAGCCTCGCCGTGCTCGTAGGTTCCGATCGAGACGTGCTCCGCACCGTGGTACGCAGCGAGCTCGCCGCCACGCAGCGCAAGTAGCGCAGGCGCAACCGACAGGACGCCACTCGCCAGCTCGCGCACGAATGGGCGCACACGGGAGCGGCGCAGCGTGTTCGTCGCGGTCGCGCTGATCAGCATCGTCGCGAGCACCCGGGGCCGCTCGAACGGCAGCTTCGCTTCCGGCAGCGCCCGCTTCACCTGCGGCAAGAGCAGGAGGGCCTCCGCGAGCCGCGCCGGCCCGCGCAGCAACGGACTCTGGACGCGAGATGCCTGCAGCGACTTGCGCCGCGAAACGACCTTCAGCTCGCCGCGCTCGGTGCGGATCGCGCACGCCCAGGCGCTCGGGCCATGCACGAGCACGCCGTTGGCTAGCGCCATGCCGCCGAGCCGGATCTTTTCCACGCCCGGAGGGTAGACGTTCAGGCGCTGCAGACGGTCTCGGCGGCGTGCCGGAGCCAGCGAACGCCAAGCTCCAGGTCGCTCACCGGCACACGTTCGTCTGCGGAGTGGATCAGCCGCGCACCCGTCGCCGCATCCAGCTCGCGTGACGGGAAGAACCCGTACGCGACGGTGCCGAACGCCTCGCGCATCCAGTGCGAATCGGTGAAGCCGGCGACGCAGATCGGCGCCGCGACGGCGCCCGGCTCTTCTTCCGCGACGAACGACTCGACCGCATCCCAAAGCGGCCCGTCGAACGGTGCGCGCGTGCCGCCGTGGTGGTCGATGTTCTCGAGCTCCCAGTCCTTCGTCGGCACCGGTTCGAGCCACGCGCGGATCGCAGCCTCGGCGTCGGCGGGTGTCTGCCCGGGTAGCACGCGGCAGTCGATCGCGATCTCGACCAACGCGGGAATGACATTCCGCTTGGTCGATGCGGTAATCATCGTCGGGGAAATCGTCATCGACTGCAGCGGCTCGAGCAACTCCCTCGCGAGCGGATCGAGGTTCATCGCTTCCTCCACCGACGCCACACCGACGGCGCGACAGAACGCGTCGACCTCCGGGATGAGCTCACGCGCCGCTTCGAACTCGCCGAGGCGCGTCAGCAACACACCCGCCTTGACGAGCGCGTTGTCGGCGATGCCCGGCATCGACGCGTGGCCGCTGCGCCCGTGCACGCGCAACATGAACGGCGACGTCATCTTCTCGGCGGTCGCGCAGAGATACACCGTCTTGCCACCGAGCTCGACGCGGTCGCCTGCGCCTTCGTTCACCGAGTAGTCGGCACGCGTCGCATCTGGATGTTCCTTGACGAGCCAGGACAAGCCATAGCCGGTGCCGCCTTCCTCATCGGCGGCTGCGATGAAGATCAGGTCGCCGCCGCCGCGCCAGCCTTCGCGCGCGAGCGTCGCCATCGCAACCGCGCTGGCCGCAACCTCGCCCTTCATGTCGAGGGCACCGCGCCCCCACACGACGCCGTCGATCAGCTCACCGCCGAACGGCGGGTGCGACCACTCGGCCGGATTCGCGAGCACGACGTCTGTGTGCGACAGCATCGCGAGCGACGGCCCGCCGCCCTTGCCGCGGATGCGCGCGACGAGATTGGCGCGCTCGGGCGTGCGCGCAAAGAGCTCGCACTCCACACCCGCCGCCTCGAGGTAGTCGCGCAGCAGCTCCGCGGCCGCGGTCTCGTTGCCCGGCGGATTCGTCGTGTCGACGCGAATCAGCCGCTGCAGCAGTTCGGCGACTTCGCTTATTTGCGCGTCCCCGTGATCAGGAGGTACTCGCGCGCGTCGATGACACGATCGCCGTCGCGTCCTTCTTCGCTGTACGCGATCATCGCCTGCTTGAACTCCTCCGCCTTGTCGGGCGGCAGGTTCCTGAGCAACGTCACGGTGGGGCCGAAGCGCGGCGAGAAGAACTCCCACATCGCCTCACCGCTCTCCCACTCCCACATGCTCACGAGGCGCTCGAATTGCAGGTCGAACGCGTCGCCGAGCAGTATGCGCACGTGATCCTCGCGACCCCAGTCGACCGGAATCGACGGAGGCGGCGCCGGCATGAACGAGCCCTGGAGGCGGAACATCTCACCGATGCGGCCCTCGGGCGTCCAGCACGCGAGCGAGATGCGCCCGCCCGGCTTCGTCACACGCGCAAGC
>DASUKC010000117.1:0-37803 GCA_036278975.1 Gaiellaceae bacterium | reverse complement strand
CTCCGCCGGCCTCACGGTGGTGCAGGAGTCGTTGCACTCGGTGAACGCAGCACTCTGCGCAGCGCTCGGCGACGTCGCCGTGTCGGTGCTCGGCGAGCGCGACGGGCTGCTCGCCGTTCCCGTGCCGGAGCTCGGGCAGGTGGGCGATCCGCTTCCTTGCCGGCCGCGTGCGATCGTCGACGCGCTCGCTGCCGGCAAGGTCCCGGTGATCTCGCCGATGGCCGTCGGCCCGTTGAACGTGAACGCCGACGACGCGGCCGCCGCGGTTGCGCTCGGCCTGGGCGCGAAGCGGCTCGTCTTCCTCACGGACGTTCCGGGTCTCTATGTCGACAACGACGTCGTCGAATCGATTCGCGTCGACGACGCGACGACCATGCTCGATGCCGGCCTCTTCGACGGCGGCATCATCCCGAAGCTTCGCGCCGCAACGATCGCGGCAGGGAGCGGCATCACCGCGCACATCGGCCGCACGGCGGTGGTCGCATGACGGTTGCGTCGAGTCAGCTGCTGCCGACGTACGCGCGGCTCGACGTCACGTTCGTCGAAGGCGACGGCGCGTGGCTCGTCGACGACCACGGCAAGCGCTACCTCGACTGCTTCGCAGGCATCGCCGTTGTCGGCCTCGGCCACCGCCATCCCGCGCCACTCGCCGCAGCGCATGCGCAGCTCGAGAAGTTGTGGCACGTCTCGAACCTGTATTGGACGGAGCCGATGGAGCTACTCGCGGCGAAGTTGTCCGATCGCTTCGGCGGTGCGCGCGCGTTCTTCTGCAACTCGGGTGCGGAGTCGGTCGAAGCCGCGCTCAAGTGGGCGCGCAAGGCTACGGGCAAGACCGAGTTCGTCGCGCTCGACGGCTCGTTCCACGGGCGCACGTTCGGCGCACTGTCGGTGACGGGTCAACCCGCGAAGCGCGCGGCGTTCGAACCGCTCGTGCCGGGAGCGAAGTTCGGGCTCGAGCATGTCGGCCCTGACACGGCCGCGATCCTGCTCGAGCCGGTGCAGGGCGAGGGCGGCGTGCATCCGCTGCCCGAAGGGATGCTTGCGCACGCACGAGCACTCGCGGACGAGCACGGCGCCTTGCTGATCCTCGACGAGGTGCAGACGGGCGTCGGCCGCACCGGCGAGTTCTTCGCGTGGCAGCGCGAGGGCGTGCAGCCTGACGCGGTCACGCTCGCGAAAGGTCTTGCGAACGGCCTGCCGATCGGCGCGCTGCTCGTCGCCGACTCCGCGCCGGAAGGCTTCGAGCCCGGCGACCACGCGTCGACGTTCGGCGGCAACCCTGTCGCGTGCGCAGCTGCATGCGCAGTCGTCGATGCGATCGATGAAGACCTCCTGGCCCACGTGAAGACAGTGTCGAAGATCTTCGCGGACGGTCTCGGCGAGGTACGCGGCGCAGGCTTGTTGCTCGCGATCGACATCGACCGGCCGGCACAGGACGTCGTCGAAGCGGCGCTCGCGAACGGCCTTGTCATCGGAAGCGCCGGCCCGACTACGCTGCGGCTCACGCCGCCCCTCACGATCACGGAGGACGAGGCGGGACTCGCCATCCAGTTGCTCTCGGAGGTGCTTGCGTGACGACGAAGTTCGAACGGCAGGGAACGATCATGCGTCTTGTGCAGGAGCGGCCGCTCTCCACGCAGGCGGACGTCGCAGACGCGCTGCGCACGCTCGGCATCGACGCTGTGCAGGCGACCGTGTCGCGCGACATCTCGCAGCTCGGGCTCGTCAAGGTGCGCAACGCCGAGGGCAGACTCGTCTACGCGGTGCCGGGCGCCGCCGACCTGCGCCGGCTCGAAGAGCTCACGTCCTCGTTGCGCCGCTGGCTCGGCGTGATGACGCCCACCGGCAACTTGCTCGTCATCTCGACACCGCGCGGCTTTGCCGCGGCGCTCGCAGATGCGATCGACGCCGCAGCTTTGCCGGATGTCGCAGGCACGATCGCCGGTGATAACACGGTGTTCGTCGCGACGCGCGACGGCCTGTCCGGAAACGAGCTCGCCGACGAGTTCCGTCAGCACCTCGAGCGCGGCGGTGCCGAGTGATCCTTGCGACGTTGCCCGTCGGCGAGCGCGTCGGTATCGCGTTCTCCGGCGGGCTCGATACGTCGTGTGCGCTGGCCTGGATGCGCGAGCACGGCGCGATCCCCTACGCATTCACGGCGAACCTCGGCCAGTACGACGAGCCGAACATCGACGCCGTTCCCGAGAAGGCGAAAATGTTCGGCGCAGAAGAAGCGGTGCTCGTTGACTGTCGCGACACGCTCGCGCGCGAAGGGCTCATCGCGCTGCAGTGCGGCGCGTTTCATATCCAGACCGCCGGCCGCCGTTACTTCAACACGACGCCGCTCGGGCGCGCGGTCACGGGCACGCTGCTCGTGCGAGCGATGGCGGAGCACGGCGTCGACATCTGGGGCGACGGCTCGACGTACAAGGGCAACGACATCGAGCGCTTCTATCGCTACGGCCTGATCGCGAACGAGAACCTGCGCATCTACAAGCCGTGGCTCGACAGTTCTTTCGTACAAGAACTCGGAGGCCGGAGGCAGATGAGCGAATGGCTGATCGCGCGTGGCTATCCGCACTCGACGTCGGTCGAGAAGGCGTACTCCACGGACGCGAACCTGCTCGGTGCGACGCACGAGGCTAAGGATCTCGAGTACCTGTCGACGTCGATGAAGATCGTCGAGCCGATCATGGGCGTCGCGCCGTGGGCGGACGAGATCGAGCCTGAGGTCGTGACGGTTCGCTTCGAGAACGGTTGGCCCGTCGGCGATCCACTCGAGGTTGTGCTGGAGATGAACGAGATCGGCGGCCGCCACGGGCTCGGTATGTCCGACCAGATCGAGAACCGCGTGATCGAGGCGAAGAGCCGCGGCATCTACGAAGCGCCGGGCATGGCGTTGCTGCACATCGCCTACGAGCGGCTGCTCACCGCGATCCACAACGAGGCGACGCTCGAGCGCTACGCAGAAGAAGGACGGCGGCTCGGCCGGCTGCTCTACGAGGGACGCTGGTTTGACGTGCAGGCGCTGCTTCTGCGCGAGGCGCTGCAGAAGTGGGTCGCGTCCGTCGTCACCGGTGAGGTGACGATCGAGCTGCGACGCGGCGACGACTACACCATCCTCGACACGCAGGGCGAAGCTGTCACGTACGACCCCGAGCGGCTGTCGATGGAGCGGTCGGCGACGGCGTTCACCGCAACGGATCGCATCGGCCAGCTCGCAGTGCAGATCAACGACATCACCGACACGCGCAAGATGCTCGAGAAGTTCGGGTGGGCGCTGTGACGTTGTGGTCCGGTCGCGTCGGCGAGGGTCTCGCGCCGGAGGCGTGGGCGTTCCTGCTGGCCGACGACTCGGAGCTTCTGCCCTACGACGTACAGGCGACGCTGCTGCACGCGGAGCGCTTGCACGCTGCGGGCATCCTGGAGGCGGCCGAGCTCGAGGAAGTACGCGGACTGCTCGCGCGGGCGACGGGGCCTGAGCCTGGCGACGAAGACGTGCACTCGTCTTTGGAGCGTCAGCTCGGTGAGATCGGACGAAAGATCCACGCCGGCCGCTCGCGCAACGACCAGGTTGCCGCGGCATTTCGTCTGTACGTCGCCGACGCGTGCCGCGAGGCAATCGAAGCACTCGAGGCGTTCGCGGGCTCGATTCTCGATCGCGCGGCTGAGGAAGCGGAGACGCCGATGCCGGGGTACACACATCTGCAGCGCGCGCAGCCGATCACGCTCGGACATCACCTGCTCGCGTGGGTCGAGATGCTCGAGCGCGACCTCGCGCGTTTCGCGTTCGCGAAGGCGCAGTCGGAGCCTTCGCCGCTCGGTGCCGGCGCGCTCGCGGGTTCGACACTGCCGCTGCCGGCGCCGCCGAACGCGATGCGGAACTCACTTGACGCGGTCGGCGACCGCGATTTCGCGCTCGACTATCTCTACGCGTCGGCGGTGCTGTTCACGCATCTCTCGCGCATCGGGGAGGAGCTCGTGCTGTGGACGACGTCCGAGTTCGGGTTCGCACGCTTGCCGGAGGACGTTGCGACCGGGTCGTCGATGATGCCGCAGAAGCTCAATCCCGACGTCGCGGAGCTTGCGCGCGGCAAGGCAGGCACCGCGATCGGCCGGCTGACCGGGTTGCTCGCGACGATCAAGTCGCTGCCGCTTGCGTACGACCGCGACTTGCAGGAGGACAAGCCGCCGGTGTTCGCCGCGCGGCACGATACGGCGGGCGCGCTCGCCGCGTTGGCGTTGCTCGTGGCGGGGATCGGGTTCGACCACGAGCGGCTTGCTGCTGCGTGCGCCGATCCGCTGCTGCGCGCGACGGATGCGGCGGAGGCGCTGGTCGCGAAGGGCGTTCCGTTCCGCGACGCGCATGAGCAGGTGGCTTCGCAGGTGCGCGCGGGAACGTTCGAGCCGCCGCCTGCCGGGGATCGGCTCGGCGACGTGCGCGCGGCAGTCGCAGCGGCGAAGGAGCGCTGGGGATGCTGACCGTTTCGCTTGCGGGGCGCGACCTGCTGCGCAGCGGCGACCTGACGCCTGCCGAGGCCGAATCCATCCTCGATCGAGCGGTCGAGCTGCGCGCCGATCCCCGGCAGCCCTTGGCACCGGGGGCGACGCTCGGCTTGTACTTCGCGAAGCATTCGACGCGCACGCGCGTGTCGTTCTCGGTGGCGATGTCGCACCTCGGCGGCAATGCGATTCCGCTGACGCCGGAGGAGTTGCAGATCTCGCGTGGCGAGTCGCTGCCGGATACGGCGCGTGCGTTGTCGCGGTATCTCGACGTGCTCGCCGTGCGCACCCACGAGCATGCGGAGTTGGAGGCGTGGGCGGAGTGGGCGTCGATTCCGGTGATCAATGCGTTGACGGCGGACGAGCACCCGTGTCAGGCGCTGGCGGATGCGCTGACGATTCGCGACCGTCTCGGGACGCTGCAGGGTGTGCGCGTCGCGTGGGTCGGTGACGGTTCGAATGTGTTGGTGTCGTTGGCGGCGCTCGGCGAGCTGCTCGGGTTCCACGTGGTGGCCGCGTCGCCGGTCGGGTACGAAGCGCCGGGGGTCGTCACGATGCGCGACCCGCGCACGGCGGTCGAGAACGCGGACGTCGTCGTCACGGACACGTGGATCTCGATGGGACAGGAACACGACCGCGTGCAGCGGTTGCAGGATCTCGAGCCGTACCGTCTCGACGATGCGCTGCTTCGCCTCGCCTCGCCCGACGCGTTCGTGATGCACTGCCTCCCCGCCCACCCCGGCGAAGAGATCGCGGCGAACGTGCTCTACGGCTCGCGCTCCGCGATCTGGGACGAAGCCGAGAACCGCCTGCACGTGCAAAAGGCACTGCTCGCGCTGCTGCTCGGCGTCTAGTCCGCGGACGACCTCGGGTGCCTGGCACTTGCCTGGCAGGTGACTGGCACCAAAGTGCGTCAACGGTGTGCCGATTCGCGTACGGACAATGGCGATGCGTGATGTAGCGCGGCAACCTCCGTTGCATGTCGCGCACTCCGCGCATCGAACAGGCTGGACTCACCTACCACGTCACCGGGCACGGGCTCGGCGGCATCCCCTTGTACCGCTGCGATGACGATCGCGGGGTCGCGCTCGAACTGCTCGTCGAGGAAATCGAGCGCAGCGCATGGACGTGCCTCGAGTACTGCTTCATGTCCACGCACTACCACCTCGTAATTGAGCTCCAGAAACCCACGCTGAGCAGCGGGTTTCACAGCTTCAACGGCCGCTACGCGCGCTACTTCAATCGCACGTACGGCCGGCGCGGCCACGCATTCGAGGATCGTTATCGCGCGCGTCTCGTCGAGACCGATCTCCACCGCCTCGAGGTCGTTCGCTACGTCGCACGTAATCCGGTGAAGGCAAACATGTGCGAACTCCCGGAGGACTATCCGTGGAGCGGATACGGGTCGATCATCGGCCTCCACGCACCCGACCCAGCGATTGACATCAAGGCCGCGCTTGCGCCGTTCGGTGGCTCGCGTCGCGCGTATCGCATGTTCGTCGAAGAAAAGGATCCGCGCGTGCGCCGGTGCCAGGCAAATGCCAGGCACCGGAAGTCTCGCGCCGCCTAGGCGTGGGCGCGCTTGCGGGCGCGGTAGGCGCGCGTCTTCTTGCGGTTACCGCAGAGCTGCATCGAACACCAGCGTGCCGAGCGGTTCGGCGACTCGTCGTAGAAGCACCAGCGGCAGTTGCGACACGCCTTCAAGCGCGACCACGTTCCATCGACCATCGCATTCAAAGCAACCGCGACGACATCGTCGAGCGCGTCGCCCGTGGAAACAACAACAACATCCGCGAACGCCGTCACCTCGGGGCGCACGCTCCGTGCCGCGGCGTTCAGCACGCGAACGCTCGCGGGATCGAGTCGCGCACCGTTGTTCGCGAGCACCAGCGCACGCAACGCCTCACGCAACGCGCACGCGCGCTCGAACTCGCCGGCCCCGAGCCCGCGCTCCGCGAGCCAGCCGGGCAGCCACTCGGTGCCGTGTTCAGTGTCGATGCTGTTGATGAGCAACTGGACACGACGCAGCGGCTCCGGGGCGGCCTTCGGCAGGTCGTAATTCGGCATTGCCTTCCTAAGACGGTGGGTTGCCCCCAGCATAGAACACCGGTAAGCTGCCCGCACTGGTGTTGCGTCGGATTGTCTTCCCTCTTCGCCTGGCCCTGCGCCGCCTCCGCGGCGGCGGCGAGCGAGTAGCGCTCGTCTCGGTCGGCGCCATTGCCGGCGCCGCGGTCATCGCGGCAGTGCTTGGCGGCAGCCTCGTGATGCAGGACCGCGCACTCCAGCATGCGACCAGCCAACTCCAGCCCGACGAGCGCGTCACGTCGGTCGCGTGGTTCGGCGGCTACGGCGGCACGTTCCCGGCACTCGACAAGTTCGTCGCACCGAGGATGGCGAACGCACTCGGGACGAAACCCGTCGCGGCGATGCTCTTCCGCGAAGCGTCGATCCAGGGCCGCCTCGTCAACCTGCGCGCCGCGAACGACCTCGACCGCTACGTGACGCTCACCTCCGGCCGCCTGCCGAAGGTCTGCGTGCCGACACACTGCGAAGTGCTCCGCCTCGCCGGCGTCGGCCCCGTGCCGTCGACGAAATACCTCCGCCTGATCCAGGTCGGCAGCGCGAAGCTGAAACCCGACACGCCGTTCGCGTGGTTCGTCCTCCCCGCGCCGCAAACGCAGCAGGTCGCGCGCGCCGTCAACTACCACACGCCGCAGCCTTCACCCGTGCTGATCGCGAACGGCGTCAACGGGCTGTCGCACACGAAAGAACTGGAGACGTTCGGCCGCGTCTACACCTGGAACGTCCTCGACGACCAGGTGCACCCGTGGGATGTCGGCGCCTACGCGAAGTCGATCGACCAGCTCACGGCGACGATCGACGCACAGAGCGACCAGTTCCAGGTAACCGCGCCGACGACGCAGCTGCAGACCGCCGCCGACGGTGCGAAGTCCGCGTCACATCGGCTGCTGCTGCTCGGTGGCGAAGGCGGCGCGCTGCTGCTCGCCTTCACCGTGCTCGCCGCGGCAGCGCTGAGACGCGACGTCGCCGACGCACGACGCCGGCTCGTCTGGTTCGGCGCACGCCGCTGGCAAGTCGAGCTGCACACGCTCACCGAGTCCGTCGCGCTCGCCGGCGTCGCCACGGTCGCCGGGTGGATTGCCGGCGGCGTCGCAGCAGCCGTCGTCGCACGCAGTGCCGGCGTTCCGGCCGGCGCAGTCGTGACGCATGCGCTGCTCTCCGGCACAGGCATCGCAGCCGCCGTCGTGATCGCAGCAGTCGCCGGAGCGCTGCTCTACCTGATCGTCCGTGCTCCGGCGATGCAGGTGGGCAGCCTCGCGCTGACGCCGCTCGACGTGGCCGCTCTCGGCGCGATCGCCGTCGTCGTCATCGGCTGGGCGCGCGGCTCGATCGATGCGAGTCAGCTGCAAGGCGCGAGCGGCACGAATGCATTCCTGCTGGTGATCCCGGCGCTGATCGTGTTCGCCGCCGCGGTGATCGCCGCGCGCCTGCTCGCCCCAGCTCTCCGCGGGCTCGGTGTCATCTCGCGCCGTGCGCCGATCGCGCTTCGCCTGGCCGCCGCTTCGCTCGCGCGCAACCCCGGGCGCGCAGCGATCGCAGCGACCTTCCTCGTCGCGAGCCTCGGCCTTGCGCTCTTCGCGGTCGCGTATCGCGCAACGTTGGTTCGCGGCCAACATGACGAAGCGTCGTATGCGGTGCCCGCGTCGTTCGTCTTCGACGAAGACCTCACGCAGCTGATTCCCGTGCTTCACGGCGCGAAGCAGTCGGATTACCCGCACCCACCTGAGCAAGTGCTTCGCCTGGCAGGCAACGTGACGACCGGCGCGCCGTTCACGCTCCTCGGCCTGCCCGGCTCCGCGGTGCGCACCGTCGGCGGTTGGCGCGCGAGCTTCGCCTCCGCCTCGCGCGACACGCTCGCCGCCGAGCTCGCGGCGAAGCGCGACGAGTCACTGCGCACTCTCGCGCTCCCAGGCGGCCGGCAGTTCTCTCTGCCGGTGTCGGTGAAGGGCGACGACGTCGGCATCCAGGCATGGTTCCGCGGGCCGCTCGGCGACTACCAGCCGGTGACCCTCGGTCGGACGAACGGCGCGAAGACCGTAGTGCTGCACGCACGCATCCCGTTCCCGCACGGCACGCTTGCGCGCTTCGAGTTCTATTTGCCCAACAACTTGCACGGTTCTGCCAACGGCGGCATCGGTATCCAGCCGAGCGCGAAAGGCGTGATCACGTTCGGAACGCCGCGCGTCAACGGGAAGCCGATCGCGAATGCTTTCGACACGTGGACGGGCATCGGCGGCGTCAGCGGCGGCACCGACCGCGTCGGTTATCTGATCACGCCCGACCGCACCGGGGTGTACCGCCCGAAGCAGCCCACCGACGCCACACCACTCCCGATCCTTGCGACGCCGGCGGTGGCTGCCGAGGCGAATGCGCGTGGGATTCTGCCCCTGCAAATCGAGGGTGATCAGATCACCGCGCACATCGTCGGCATCGTGAACCGCTTCCCGTCGGCGAACGGCGACGTAGTGATCGCCGACCGGCAGACGGCGTCGACGCTGCTCGACACGGAGTCGCCAGGACTCGGGCTCACCGACGAGCTGTGGCTGAACGTGCGCGACGAAGCAGCGACGGCTGCCAAGCTCGCGCAGCCGCCGTTCACGCAGATGACAGTGCAGTCGCGTGCCGCGACGCTCGCGCAACTGCAGTCGGATCCGCTCGCGCTCGGCGCGCTGATCACACTCGCCGGCACCGCGATCGTCGCACTGGTGCTCGCACTGCTCGGGCTGCTGCTGTCCGCGGTCGGCGAAGTACGCGACGAGCGCGGCGACCTCTTCGACCTCGAGGCGCAGGGCGCGTCGCCGGCCACGATGCGCGCACAGCTTCGGCTTCGCGCGCTGCTCGTCGCACTGTTCGGCATCGCAGGCGGAATTGGGCTCGGCGCGATCCTCAGCTCGCTCGTGATCTCGCTGGTCGACGTGACCGCCACGGCGGCCGAGCCGCAGCCGCCGCTGGCGCTCGTCCTCGACTGGCCGGTGCTCGCAATCGCCGCGGCTGTGTATGTCGTCGCCGCGGCGCTGCTCGTCGGGTTCGCGACGCGATTGCGCGGCCGCGCACCGCAACGCGCGGCGGAGGTCGCAACATGAGCGCCATCGAGCTGAAGGACGTCTTCCGTGTGCACTCCACGCCGGAGGGCGATGCCGCCGCACTGCAGGGTCTTTCGCTTCGCGTGAACGAAGGCGAGGTGATGACGGTCCTCGGCCCGAGCGGGTCTGGGAAGTCGACGCTGCTGCGCCTGCTCGCGGGAATCGACCGCCCTTCGGCCGGTGCCGTGCGTGTGTTCGGCGAGGACATCGGCAAGCTGCCGGCGCGACGGCTTGCGCGCTATCGCTCGACGATGCTCGGCTACGCGGACCAGCACTACGCGCGTGCACTGTCACCCGAGCTCTCCGCACGCGAGCTCGTCGCGTTGCAGCTCGGGCTGCACGGAGCGCAAAACAGCGAACGCCTGCGTCGCGCCGACGAACTGCTCGACCGCGTCGGGCTCGCAAACAAGCGCGCACGGCGGCCCGGCGAGCTGTCGGGCGGTGAGCAGCAGCGCGTCGCACTGTGCGCGGCGCTCGCGCACCGGCCGAAGGTGTTCCTCGCCGACGAACCGACCGGCGAGCTCGACGCTGCGACCGCCGACCAGGTCTACTCCGTGCTGTCGGAGCTCGTGCGCGAGCATCGCTGCACGACGGTCGTCGTCAGCCACGATCCCGAGTCGGCACGCATCGCCGACCGCATCGTGCGTATCCGCGACGGACGCGTGTCGGAAGAGTGGGCGCGCGACGACGTCGCGAGCGACACGATCGTCGTCGGGCGCGGCGGTTGGCTGCGCCTGCCGGAGGAGCTACTGCTGCGCGCCGGCATCGGCACGCACGCGACGGCCCGCTTCGCCGACGGCGGGGTGATGGTCGAGCCGAAAGCGGGGACCGAAGTACAAGAGGTGTCAGCCACCAAGCCTGTGTCGAGCGCTCCGACACGAGAAAACGTCGTCGCAACTGCACGCGGACTGGTGAAGCGTTACGGCGACACGGTGGTGCTCGACGGCTTCGATGCGGAGTTCCACGGCGGCCGGCTACACGCCGTCACGGGACCGTCGGGCTCCGGCAAGACGACGCTCCTGCATCTGCTCGCGGGTCTCGAGCTCCCGGACGGGGGCGAGGTCGACGTGCTCGGCGAGAACATCAGCGCACTCGATCGCACAGCGCGTGCGGCGGTGCGCCGCAAGAGCATCGCGTATGTCGGCCAGCAGGCCGGGCTGATTCCACACCTCTCGGCAATCGAGAACGTCGAGCTCGCACTCGCGCTGCGCGGCGACGACGACGCGACCGCGGACGCTCTGGCCGCGCTCGACGCGGTTGGCCTCTCGGAGCGCGCGACGCAGCGAGTCGCCCGGCTCTCGCAGGGCGAGCGCGCCCGGGTCGCCATCGCCAGAGCCATCGCCGCGCGCCCCGCAGTGCTCCTTGCCGACGAGCCGACCTCGCGTCTCGACTCGGCGAACGCCATCGGCATCGCCGTCCTCCTCGCCCAGCTCGCCCGCGACACCGGGGCGGCCGTCGTCTGCAGCACCCACGATCCGCTTGTAATCGAGCAAGCCGATGAGCGCATGACCTTGTAGCCTCCCTCGATCGAGGGAGGGCGGGCCTCAGACGGAGGCCGATGCACCCTCATAAGAGTGACTACCCTCGACTTGAGACAGTCGACGATCTTCTCGCGCGTCCGCGGCCTCCTGGAGGTCACGCGCCTGGTTCGTTCCGGAAACGAGCTGCCTGTGCTGCTGCTCGCGATCGCGCGCACCGTCTCGGACTCGCTGGGCTTCCGCACGGTGGTGATCAACGTCTATCGGCGCGAATGGGACGACTTCGTCGTCACGACCGTGTACGGCAGCGACGAGGCACGCGAAGCGCTGCTCGGCCAGGTGCGACAGCACTCCGACTGGGCGCCGCTGCTCGACGAGCGATTCTTGAATCGCGGCGCGTATCTCGTCCCCCACGGCGAGTTCGACTGGGGCGATCTCGACGCATACACACCGGAGCTACCCGAGCCCGACGACCCATCGATGTGGCATCCGGAGGACGCGCTGTTCGTCCCGCTGCGGGATGCGGAAGGAAAACTGCTCGGCGTCTTGTCGGTCGACGAGCCGAGCTCCGGTCGCCAGCCGAGTGGCGAGGAGATCGACGTCCTCGTCGCCGTCTCCGAGCATGCAGCGCTCGCGGTGCAAGCTGCGCAGGAGACTGCACGCACGCAATCGAACCGCGACGCGCTCGCGCAGCTACTCGGCGTGTCCGCGCGCCTCAACGAGTGGACGGAGAGCAACACGCTCCTCGAGCACGTGTGCTCGGCCATCTCGGAAGCGCTCGGCTTCCAACGGGTGGCAGTTCAACTGCTGGAAGAAGATGGTCACCACCGCACCGCGGCGACGGCGGGATTCGGCCCGGGCGAGAACATCGGCCGTGCGCTCACGGCCGACCAACTCGAGCGCCTCCTGCGCCCGGAGTTCGACATCGCGGGCTGTTACCTGATTCCGGACGAAATCGCGCACTCGCTGCTACCCGACCGTGGCGGCGGCTACCGCTCACAGCATGATGGCCGCGGCCCGTACGCGTGGAGCAACCACTGGCTGTTCGTCCCGCTGTACGACCGGCGTAGCCGCCGCATCGGCTACATCTGGGTCGACGATCCGCACGACCGCATGCGCCCCGACGCGGAGCGGCTGCAGATCCTGCGCCTGTTCGCGAACCAGGCGACCAACGCGCTCGAAGGCGCGGCGCAGCTCGAAGCGGTGCAGAACTCCAACGAGCGCTATCGCGCGCTGATCGACGCGTCGCCCGTTGCGATCATCAACTTCGACTTCGAAGGACGCGTGCGCTCGTGGAACGCCGGCGCTACCGCGCTGTTCGGCTGGGCGGCCGGCGAGACGGTCGGCCGCCCCAATCCGACCCTTCCGGAGGACGAGCGCGGCTTCTTCGACGACTTGAACCGCGTCCGTGCCGGAGAGACGCTGCGCGACCTCGACCGCCGGCGGCTACGCAACGACGGCGAGCTGATCGATGTGAGCATCTCGGCCGGGCCGATCCGCGACGCGCACGGCGAGGTGATCGGCGTGATCGCGCTGATGGTCGACGTCACGGCCCGCAAGCGCTCCGAACGCGCACTCGGCGCAAGCGAGGCGCGCAAGGAAGCGATCCTGCGTGCGGCGCTCGACAGCGTCGTGCTGATCGACGAGGCGGGCCTCGTGATCGAGATGAACCCTGCCGCGGAGGAGACGTTCGGCTGGACGGTCGCCGACGCGATCGGGCGTCCCTTCATCGAGCTTGCCGTGGCGCCGGAACATCGCGAGTCGCTTGCAGAAGCATTGGACGGCATCGGCGCGCCCGTCGAGATCACCGCGCTTCGCTCCGACCACCGCACGTTCCCGGCGGAAGCGTCGATCACACGCGTCGACGTCACCGGCCCGCCGCTCTACGCCGTCTCGTTGCGCGACGTGACGAGGCGGCGCGAGCACGAGGAGCGTCTGATCGCGGCGGAGGCGAAGTACCGCACGCTCGTCGAGCAGATCCCGCTTGCGACATACGTGAACAGCACAGGCATGCCGATCCGCACGACGTACATGAGCCCCCAGATCGAGGAGATGCTCGGCTATCCGGTTTCCGCCTGGCTCGAGCCGGACTTCTTCCCGACGATCCTCCACCCCGACGACCGCGAACGCGTGCTCGAGGAGGTCGACCGCACGCACCGCGTCGGCGAGCCGTTCCGCCAGGAGTACCGCCTGCTGCGGCCCGACGGCGAGTCGGTCTGGGTGCTCGACGAGACGATGGCGGTGCGCGACGAGCAGTACCGCCCGCTCTTCCTACAGGGCTTCCTCGTCGATATCAGCGACCGCCGCACGACCGAGACACCGACTGGCGGCTCGCTGCGGGCTTAGGCGCCCCAACAACGGGGTAGATCTGTTGCAATGCCGCCCGTGGGGGTCACGCAGGACACCAGCCGCCTGCGCCGCCTGCAAAGCCTGACCGACGCGGCGCTGGCCCATCTCGATCTCGAGCCGCTCCTCGGCGCGTTGCTCGAGCGCACGCGCGACATGCTCGAGGCGGACACGTGCGCAGTCCTGCTGCTCGACGAAGACACAGACGAGCTCGTGGCGCACGCCGCAGTCGGACTCGAGCACGCGGTCGAGGCCGGGATTCGCATCCCGCTCGGCCATGGTCTTGCAGGTCGAGTCGCGGCGACGCAGCTGCCGATCGTGCTCGACAACATCGGTTACTCGGACGTTCTCAACCCGCTGTTGCACGAGAAAGGCATCAAGTCGATGGTCGGCGTCCCACTGATGGTGGCGGGGCACGCGATCGGTGTGCTGCACGTCGGGGCGGTGCAGCAGCGTACGTTCGGCACCGAGGATGTCGAGCTGCTCCAGCTCGCCGCAGACCGCGCGGCGATTGCGATCGAGCATGCCCGCCTGTTCGAGGCAGAGCAGCACGCGCGTCGTCGCATCGAGCGAATCCAGGCAGTCACCGACGCTGCACTTGCGCACCTCGACGTGCGCGACCTGCTCGACGTCCTGCTGCCGCGCCTCCAGGCGGTGCTCGCGGCCGACATGTGCACCGTGTTCCTCGCGGATACAAAGGGCCTCCTCGTCGCGCGCGCGAGCGTCGGAATCGACGACGAAGCGCCACCGCTACGCGTGCCGTTCGGTACCGGCTTCCCCGGGGTCGTCGCGGCAGAGCGAAAGCCGATGATCCTGCACGACCTCAACGAAACGGACGTTCTCAACCCGATGCTGCGTCTGCGCGGCATCCGCTCGATGCTCGGTGTGCCGCTGCTCGTGCGCGGCGAGGTGATCGGCGTCATCAACGTCGGCTCGTCACAAGAGCACGCGTTCTCGGACGAGGACGTCGACCTGCTTCAACTCGCTGCCGACCGCGCGGCGATGGCGATCGGGCACGCGCGCGTGTTCGAAGCCGAGCGCGCATTGCGCGAACGCATCGAGCGCGTACAGGCGGTGACCGATGCCGCGCTCGCGTACCTCGACCTCGACCAGCTGCTCGCGGTGCTGCTGCAGCGGATCCGGGACCTCTTGCGTGCGGACACATGCGCCGTCCTGCTGCTCGACGAATCGACGGACGAGCTCGTCGCACGCGCCGCGCTCGGTATCGAAGAAGAGGTCGAGCAAGGTGTGCGTGTGCCGCTCGGCCGAGGCTTCGCCGGCCGGGTGGCGTCGGAGCGGCGTCCGGTAACCCTCGAGGATGTCGACACCGCCGACATCTGGAACCCGATCCTGCGGCAGAAGAACATCAAGTCGCTGCTCGGCGTGCCGCTCCTGGTGCGCGGCGAGGCGATCGGGGTGCTGCACGTCGGAGCATTGGTGCACCGCACGTTCCAGCCGGATGACATCGAGCTCTTGCAGTTTGTCGCGGAGCGCGTCGCGATCGCGATCGAGCGCGCGCAGCTGCATGAGCAAACGGTGCTGCTCGACCAGCTAAAGCTGAACTTCGTCGCCGTTGCGTCGCACGAGCTGCGCACGCCGGCGACTGCCGTCTACGGCGCGCTCGCGACCCTGCGCGAGCGGCAGCTTGACGATGACCTGCGCGAGGAGCTACTCGAGATGGCGTACGAGCAGTCAGATCGCCTGCGCCGTCTGCTCGAGCAGCTGCTCGACCTCTCGCGGCTCGATGCGCACGCGATCAAGGTCGACCCGCGCCCGCTCGTGCTGCAGAACGTCCTCGGCCGGATCGCGAGCGAAACGCTCCCCGAAGGCGTGGACGTGAAGCTCGAGGTCGACGGAGATGTCGCCGTCGTCGCCGACCCGCTCGTTCTCGACCGCGTCGTCTCGAATCTCCTGATCAACGCCTGGCGCTATGGCGCACCGCCGATCGTCGTGCACGCCGAGCAGAAGGACCGACACCTCCGAATCGGCGTCGAGGACGCGGGGCCCGGCGTGCCGGAAGAGCTGCGCGGACATCTCTTCGACCGGTTCACCCGCGGTGAGCAGACAGCCGGTAGCGGACTCGGCCTAGCCATTGCGCTGGCGTACGCGCGGGCTCACGGCGGCGACCTGATGCACGAGGACAGCGACGTGGGGTCGCGGTTCGTGCTGGTCGTCCCGCAGCAGCCTTAGCTGATCGAGCCGACGAGCTCGCCGAGGCTGTTGCGCACCGGCGCTTCACGGAACTCGTCGAGCCCGAGCACTTGCGCAAGGGCTGGGCCGAGGGCGCGCGAAGATCCGTCCTCGACCTTCAAAGAAACGCCGAGTCCGTCCTCGTTCGCCGCGCAGAACAAACCTTCGGCGCCTCCCTTGGCGATCCAGCCGCCGTCGAGACGCATCAGGTCGGTGTCGAGCGCGTCGTGCGATGCGCCCACTAGCTCGGGATGTGCGCGCATCGCCGACCTGATCCGCATCGGAACGCGCGTCAGCAGTTCCGCGGCCTCGCGTAGCGTGCGCGCGAAGGTCGGCACGCCGCAGCCGTCAATCGCTGTCTCACCGCCGCCGATCAGCTCGGCGATGCGCTGTTGCAGCGGATGCGACGGGTCGCGGTAGGGATGCAGCGGCCAGCCGTGCGCGCGGCACGCGGCGAGCATCCCGGCGTGCTTGCCGGAGCAGTTGTGCCCAAGCTTGTCGTCAGGCCGGCCTTCCTGCGAGCCGTTCTCGAGGTCGTCGACCGTCGCGCCCGCGCGGGCGAGCACTTTGAGCACGGCGGCGAGCTGCGCGGGCTCGGCGCGATGCGACGCGCACGCGATCGCAAGCTCGTCGTCGTCGAGGTCGTCGTAGCCTTCCGCGAACGGAATCGCCTGGATCGGCTTCGACGAGGAACGCAGAAAGCAGACGAGATCGGGGTCGCCGAAGAAGCGGCCGTCCGTCGTTGCGACGTGTACGCGATGGATTGCTTCGACAACGCCACCGCGACGGACGGCTACCTCGATTGCGTCTATGGCAGCTTCACGAACTGGCCGAGGAACGCACGCGCCGCAGGCGTGTCGAGCCGGTAGTCGACGTTCGTGGACTTGCACTGCGTGTCACCGGTGATCGTGGTGCCGGCGACGATGTTCGTCTCGGAGGTACCGGCGCCGAGGAAGTTCGGGCCACCGGAATCGCCGTAACAGGTGCCGCCGTTACCGGTCGACGCGTTCTGCGAGATACGCAGCCATGTCGGCGTCTCCGAGTTCAACGTGCCGACCGAGACGTAGCGCACGTCCGCGTAGTGGTACGTGTGCCCACCCGGGCCGCTCGTCACCGACTGCGCGCCGTAGCCGACCGAGGTGAACTGCTGCGAACCGGAGAGACCGTCGAGCGAGCCTGCCTTCGGCAGCCGCGCGGGCGTGATGCCCTTAACCGGCTTGTCGAGGACGACGACCGCGACGTCTTCGGGATCGCTCTGCGACTGGTTGTAGTTGGGATTGCCGTGCCACGTGCCCCAGTACGTCGTTCCAGTCGCGCTGTCGTACGTCGAGTCGAACGTCACCGCGACGCGGCTGACGCCTTCGTCGCAATGTTCGGCGGTGAGGAACACCGTCGGCGAGATGAGCGTGCCGCTGCACTCTTCCCACGTCCCGTCGGAGAACGCCTGCTGCGCGAGCAGTGCGCCCACCTCGGGATGACCGTTGCCGTCAGGTCCTCCACCCGTGATCGCGTACGCCGCAGCAGCCAGCCCGAAGAACAGGGCCAGAGAGAGAACGGACAGATACAACCGCTTCATCGAACCCCCTCGTCGTTGACCGTGGGAGCGTAACGAGGGTTACCCTGGACGCGTGCCCGAACTGCCCGAAGTGGAGGCGTGGCGGCGCCAGCTCGACCCGCTCGTGAGGAAGTTCCCGGTCGAGAAGGCCGGGCCGGCGCACATCGCGACGCTGAAGACGTTCGACCCGCCGCTGTCATCCCTCGAGGGGGAAGGCTTGCGGGTCGAGCGGCGCGCGAAGCGGTTCCTGCTGCCGACCGACGACGACTCTCTCGTGCTGATGGTGCACCTGATGAGCGCGGGCCGGCTGAAGTACGTGCCGCAGCTCGGCAAGGGCGCGAAGACGCCGATGTTCAAGCTGCGCTTTGCCGACGGTGGCGAGCTGCAGCTGACGGAGGCGGGATCGAAGAAGCGCGCGGGCGTGTGGCTGCTTCCTCCCGACGCCGTAGCAGCGGAGCTCGCGCATCTCGGGCCGGAGGCGGACGTGTTGACGGACGAGCAGCTCGCGCAGATCCTTCAGTCCGATTCGCGGCGGCTGCACTCCATGTTGCGCGACCAGCGGCTGATCGCCGGCATCGGGCGCGCGTGGGCGAACGAGATCCTTTGGGTCGCGCAGCTCTCGCCGTATCAGCTGTCGACGCAGCTCGATTCGGCGGAGGTCGCAAGGCTCGGCGCCGCGATCCGCGACGAGATGGCGCGCGGGCTCGAGCTGCGCCTCGCCGGCGCGAACGACGCGAAGACGTATCGCGTACACAACTCACTCGGCGAGCCCTGCCCGCGCTGCGGCACGCCGCTCGCGCGCGTCGACTTCGAGGAGCACACCATCTACTACTGCCCGCAGTGCCAGACCGAGGGACGTGTTTTGAAGGACCGGCGGCTGTCGAGGCTGTTGAAGTGAGCGTCGAGCGCGTCACCGCGGCAACCGACGAGGTCGCAGACACACTCGCGCGGCTGCTGCCGCAGCTGTCGGCATCGGCGAAGGCGCCATCCCGTGAAGACCTGGCCTCCATGCTCGATTCGGGTGCGCTCCTCTACGTCTTCCGTGACGAAGGCGGCACCCTGCTTGGGGCATTGTCAATGGGGCTGTACGTCGTTCCGACCGGGCGGAAGGCGATCGTCGAGGACGTAGTGGTCGACGAAGCTGCCCGCGGACAAGGGATCGGTGAGGCGCTCGTCACGACGGCGATGGAGGCCGCCCGCGAGGCGGGGGTCAAGGCCGTCTGGCTGACATCCCGGTCGGAGCGCGAGGCGGCGAACCGCCTCTACCGCCGGCTCGGCTTCGAGCAGCGCGAGACGAACGTGTACGTCTGGCGGCCGGGCTAGGGTCCCCGGCCGTGATCAGGACACAGCCACAGCGGGGCGGCTGGCTCGAGGTGATCTGCGGGCCGATGTTCTCCGGCAAGAGCGAGGAGCTCATCCGCCGTCTCCGCCGCGCAGAGATCGCCGGGCAGAAGTGCCTGATCGTGAAGCCGCTGATCGACGATCGCTACGACGTCGGCCACGTCGTCTCGCATGCCGGCGCGAAGATGCGGGCCGTCACCGCGGCGACGAGCGACGAGGTGCTGCGCCTCTCGACCGGCTACGACGCGGTCGGCATCGACGAGATCCAGTTCTTCAACGTCGAGATCACCGAGACAGTCGACGAGCTGGTGAGCCGCGGCGTGCGCGTTGTCGCGGCCGGGCTCGCGCAGGACTTCCGCGGCCTGCCGTTCGGCGCGATGCCGACGCTGCTCTGTGTCGCCGAGTTCGTCGACAAGCTCGAAGCCGTGTGCCACCGCTGCGCCGGGCCGGCGACGATGACCCAGCGCCTGGTCGACGGCAAGCCCGCGCCCTTCGCAGGCGAGACCATCCAGGTCGGCGCACTCGACTCGTACGAGGCGCGCTGCCGCGCCTGTTTCGAGCCGGGCGTGGACGCTCTCGCGCAAACGGCCTAGCTAGAGTCGCCGCGTGTCGGCGACTTTGCCGTTCTCCTGGTACAGCGACGAGGAGCAACTGCGCCGCGAGCGCGCGCGGATCTTCGCGCGGTCGTGGCAGTACGCCGGGCGCGCCGCGGTCGTCTCGCAGCCCGGTTCGTTCCTTACCGCGGACGTGGGCGGCGTGCCGATCCTCGTGACGCGCGACAACGAAGGAGCGCTGCGCGCATTCGTGAACGTGTGCCGCCACCGCGGCGCGGTGCTCACGGACGGTTGTGGCACGCGCGAGACGATCCAGTGCCATTACCACGCGTGGACGTACGACCTCGACGGCTCGCTGCGCGCGGCGCCGCGCTCCGAGCGCGAGCAGGACTTCGACAAGGACGAGTGGTCGCTGCTGCCGGCGAGTGTCGGCACGTGGGGGCCGTTCCTCTTCGTGAACCCCGACCCGAAGGCGGAGCGCCTCGAGGAATGGCTCGGCGAGCTGCCGCAGATCCTCGCGGGCGTGATCGACGTCGACGCGATCGAGTTCCGTTCGCGCGTCGAGTTCGGAGCCGACGCGAACTGGAAGGTCGTCGTCGAGAACTTCCTCGAGTGCTACCACTGCCCAACCGCGCACCCGGACTTCAGTGCCGCGGTCGATGTCCATCCCGACCGCTACCGCCTGGAGCCGCACCCGACCTTCGCGTCGCAGTACTGCGAGGGGCGCGAGTCACGCGATCAAGGGCAGTTCCACCTGCTCTACCCGAGCACGGGGATCAACGTCTTCCCCGGCCCCGCGAACCTCTCAATCGGCCCGATCGCGCCGCACGGCCCGAACCGCACCGAGCGCTACCTCGACTACTTCTTCGCGCCCGACGTTGACGCCGCCTGGCTCGCCGAGTTCTTCGAGTTCGACAACCAAGTCGGCCGCGAGGACACCGCGCTCGTCGAGTCCGTCCACCGCGGGATGGCCAGCGGCCTGCTCGACCACGGCCGGCTGCTCCTGGCCTCGGAGCCGTTGCTCGCTTCGTTCCAGGGCTGGGTGGCGGATAGGCTGGACGGATGAAACGAATCCCACTGTTCGCAGCGATCATCGCCGTGGTCGCAGCCGTCGCCGCCACATCCGTCGGTACCTCGTCCGCGAGCGTCGCGGCGAACTGCCCGACAGTGAAGAGCGGCCAGCTGACCATCGGCACCGACAACCCGGCCTATCCCCCGTGGTACGCCGGTGGCAGCAAGAGCTCGTTCTGGAAGATCAACGATCCGGCGAGCGGCAAGGGTTACGAATCCGCTGTTGCCTACGCGATTGCGAAGAAGCTCGGCTTCTCGCGCGCGCAGGTGAAGTGGACGTACGTGCCGTTCAACAAGTCGTTCGCACCGGGGCCGAAGACGTTCGACTTCGACATCAACCAGATCTCGTACACGCCCGCGCGTGCGAAGGTCGTCGCGTTCAGCGTCTCGTACTACGACGTGAACCAGGCGATCGTCGTCAACAAGGGCACGAAGATCGCGGCAGTCCGCAGCGTCGCGGGCTTGAAGTCGTTCAAGCTCGGCGCACAGCTCGGCACGACGAGCTACGGCTTCATCAAGTCGGTCATCAAGCCGTCGAAGAGCCCGGCCGTGTACCCGTCGAACGCCGGCGCAGTGCTCGCGTTGAAGAACAAGCAGATCGACGGCCTCGTCGTCGACCTGCCGACCGCGTTCTACGTCACCGCCGTGCAGGTGCCGCACAGCAAGATCCTCGGTCAGTTCGAGAATCATGGCAAGGCAACCGACCGCTTCGGCGTCGTCCTCAGCAAGGGCAACCCGCTCACCGCGTGCGTCAACAGCGCGATCAAGGCGCTGCGCTCGAACGGCACCCTGAAGAGGCTCCAGCAGCTGTGGCTGGCGAAGGCGACCGGCGCGCCGATCTTGAAGTAAGCGGCAGGCGCTCACGCCTGCTCGATGGTTTGCGCTCCGGCGGCGACGGCCGCCGGGGCGTTGCCATCGCCCTCCTGAGCACGGTCGTGTTCTTCACGATCGTCGTCGTCCTGATCACGCACGCGCCCGGCTGGCACCGCGTGCGCAGCGAGTTCTTCAACTGGCACGAGTTCACGTCGACGTTCCCGGAGATCGCGCGTGGGTTCGTGCTCAACATCAAGATCTTCTCGATCGCCGAGGCGTTCATCCTCGTCTTCGCGCTGCTCATCGCGATCCTGCGCAGCCTGCCCGGCCCGGTGTTCTTCCCGCTGCGCGCGCTCGCGATCGTGTACGCCGACCTGTTCCGCGGCATCCCGACGATCCTCGTGATCGCGATGCTCGGCTTCGGCGCCCCGGGCCTCGGGTTGAGCTATCTGCCGACGTCGGTGATCTTCTGGGGGATCGTCTCGCTGGTGCTGATCTACAGCGCGTACGTCTCCGAGGTGTACCGCGCCGGCATCGAGTCGATCCACCCGAGCCAGGAAGCGGCGGCGCGCTCGCTCGGCCTCTCGCGCTGGCAGACACTGCGGCACGTGATCCTGCCGCAGGCAGTGCGACGCGTGATCCCGCCGCTCCTGAACGACTTCATCGGCCTGCAGAAGGACACCGCGCTCGTCGGCACCGTTGGTGCCGTCGAGGCGTTTCAGCAGTCGCAGATCGACACCAACGCGACGTTCAATTTCACGGCGTATCTCGCGGCGGCGGTGCTCTTCGTGGCGGTGACGATCCCGCTCGCACGCTTCACGGACTGGCTCGTCGCGCGCGACCGCCGCTTGCGCCAGGCAGGGAGGCTCGCATGAGCGCGCTTGCCGTCGAGCGGCTGCACAAGTCGTTCGGCAAGCACGAAGTGCTGCGCGGCGTCGATCTCGAAGTCGGCGAGCATCAGGTGGTCGCGCTGATCGGCGCATCCGGCTCGGGTAAGTCGACGTTGCTCCGCTGCATCAACCTGCTCGAGCCGATCGACGGCGGCCGCATCTTTCTCGCAGGCGAGGACATCACCCGGCCGCGCAACGTGAACGCCGTGCGCCGGCGTATCGGTATCGTGTTCCAGTCGTTCAACCTCTTCCCGCACATGAGCGTGCTGCGCAACGTGACGCTTGCACCGCGTGAAGCGCTCGACATCTCGCGACGTGAGGCAGAAGAGCGCGCGCTCACGCTGCTCGAGCGCTTTGGCCTCGCCGACAAGCGCGACGCATATCCCGACCGGCTGTCGGGCGGACAGCAACAACGCGTCGCGATCGTGCGCGCACTGGCGATGCGCCCCGAGCTGATGCTCTTCGACGAGGTGACGAGCGCGCTCGATCCCGAGCTCGTTGCCGAAGTGCTCGAGGTGATTCGCGAGCTTGCGACCGGCGGCATGACGATGATCCTCGCCACGCACGAGATGTCCTTCGCGCGCGACATCGCCGACCGCGTGTGCTTCCTCGACGACGGCGCGATCCTCGAGCAGGGAACGCCGGCCGAGATCTTCACGTCGCCGCGCGAGCCGCGCACGCAGCAGTTTCTGCAGCGGATCGTCGAAGCGCGGCGGCTCTAGAAGGCTGCGGCGGGGCGGCGCCCGTCGCGGGGATGCGCTGGGCGGATGCGATGCAAGGACGCAGGGAGCGGACGTAGCAACGCTACGGACGCGACCGAGGACGCCGCAGCGCGCCTCAATGTTCTTTCCAGCGCATCATCCGCGACATGGCTGTCGCGGCGCCGCAGCCTTCTACAGCCGTACGGTCAGCGTCTCGCCGTCGAGCGCGAGCGAGCCGCCGAGCGCTTCGATCACGAGCCGCGCGACGAGCGAGCCGAGATCGCGCGGCTCCTCGCCGACCACAACAGGCCCCGCGGCCGGCAGCACCGGCGACAGGACAAGCTCGCGGCCGCGCACGTCCCACGCGACGCTCTCGGTCGGCCCATAGCGCATCGCCGCGGTCGCCAGCGCCTCCAGCCCGCGCTTCACACCGTCGACCTCGGTCTCGATCGTCGCGCCCTCACCGCGACCACCGGCAACGAGCTCGAGCGTGTTGCACTCGCGCAGCGCCGGCTCCCACCGGCCCGCCTCGATCCGCGACGCGGTCGCGAGATCGTCGAGCATCCCGGCCATCTGCTCGGACGCCTCTTCCATCATCGAGACGAACTTCAGCTGCCGTTCGCCAAGCTCGTCGTCTCGGCGGAGCGTCCGCGCGAAGCCGTAGACGGTCGCGAGTGGGGTGCGCAGGTCGTGGCACGCGAGCGAGACGAGCTGTGAGAAGCGGGCTTCGGACATGGCCTTAAAGAGACATCGACGCGCTACGGTTCTACCCGATGGCGGAAGTTCGGGTGCGTAGTGACCTGCAGGCCTCCGTGCCGGAGGTGCAGATCGGCCTGACCCGCGCCGGCGTGACCGGCGTCCAGAAGGCGATCCGCATCCGCCACGAGGGGCACGAGAAGACCTTCGCGGCCGAGATCTCCTGCACGGTCGACCTCGATCCGGCCCAGAAGGGCGTGCATATGTCGCGCTTCCCGGAACTATTCGGGGAGGCGATCGACGAGGTCGTGATCGGCGAGGCGTTCCTCGTAGAGACGCTGGCCGAGCACATCGCGCGGCACATCGTCGAGCGGCAGCACGCGCTACGCGCCGAGGTTCGGATCGAGGCGCAGTACCCGCTTGCACGGCGCACGCCGGTCACCGGCCTGCCGACGCAGGAGATCGCGACGCTGATCGGCATTGCTGCCGCTTCGCCGACGGCGGTAAAGAGAGTCGTCGGCGTCGAGGCATCGGGGATCAACGCCTGCCCGTGCGCGCAGGGCCTCGTCCGCGACGCTGCAACCGACCGGCTGCTCGAAGCCGGCTTCGCCGACGGCGATGTCGAACGCATCCTGCAACTCGTTCCGCTTGCGACGCACAACCAGAGGGGCCGCGGCATGCTGCTGATGGGCACTGATCCTGAAAAATCAGTTGCGCGGATCAATGCGGAGCATCTCGTCGACATCGTCGAAAGCTCGATGAGCTCGCCTGTATACGAGCTCCTGAAGCGTCCCGACGAGCTGTTCGTCGTCGAGCATGCACACCTGCAACCGCGCTTCGTGGAGGACTCCGTGCGGCACGCACTCGCAACGACGCTCGAGCGTTACCCGGAGCTCGACGACAGCGACTTCATCTACTCGCGGCAGCTGAACGAAGAGACGATCCATCTCCACGACGTGCTCGCCGAGCGGTCGGGAACTGTCGGCGAGTTGCGCGGTGAGCTGACGGGCGTAACTGCGCCGCAGCACACCGAGTTGCGCGACTACCTCAGTTCGTAGCCGGGCGGCGGAAGTGGAAGCGGTTCTCGGTGCCTGCGCGCAGGCGCGTGAGGTTCGCGCGGTGCAGGAAGAGAAGCGCAACGGCTGCGAGCGCGCCAAAAACGATGACAGACGTCGGATAGCCGTATAACGCAGCGGTCACCGGGAGCGCGATGCCGGCGATGATCGATGCGACCGACACGTAGCGCAGCAGCACGAACGTGACGAGCCACACAGCGAGCCCAGTCAGCGCCACCCAGATCGCGACGCCGAAGAACACGCCGCCGCACGTGGCAACCATCTTGCCGCCGCGCGCGAAGCGCAGGAACAGCGGCCGCCAGTGGCCGAGCATCGCGGCCGCACCGGCGATGATCCCCGACAGGTGATGCGGCGAGACGAAGAGCATCCCGAGCAGCGCCGGCACGAAGCCCTTCAGCATGTCGAGCGCCATGACGGGCATGCCGAGCCGGAGGCCGTACGTGCGCTGGACGTTCGTTGCGCCGATGTTGCCCGAGCCGGTCTTGCGAATGTCCTCGTGCTTGATCAGCAGCACGAGCCAGTACCCCCACGGGCACGACCCGAGCAGATAACCGAGGACTACGAGACCAGCGAAGGCCAACGAACTACGGCCGGATGCCGTACTTGGTACACCAGTCGTTCACGACGTCGTAGTCCATGTTGTTGAAGAACACGTCGATGTACGCGGCGCGATCCGTCGCGAAGTCCATGAAGTACGCGTGCTCGTAGACGTCGAGCGCGACGAGCGGCGTCGCGTTCCACACCGGGAACGTGTTCTGGGCATCGCCGAGATAGTTGAAGATGCGGCCCTCGTCCCAGTCGTACGCCGTCCATGCCCAGCCGCGCGCGGCCATGCCGGTCGCCTTCAGGTCTGCCTTCCACGCGTCGACCGAGCCGAACTCGCGACGCACCAGCTCGCCGAAGACGCCCGCAGGATCGCCCCCGCTGCCGCCGAGATGCTCGAAGTAGATCTCGTGGTTCTTGATCCCGCCGATGGCGAAGGTCAGGTCGAGCTTCAACGACCGGAGGTCGGAGAAGACCTGGTTGGCGGCGCCGAGGTCGGTGTCGGCCAGCTTGCCGAGCACCTCGTTCCGCTTGTTCACGTAGCCCTGGTACAGCTTGTAGTGGGCTTCGACCGCCTCGCGGGAGATGCCCTCCAGCTCGAGGAGCGCGGGCTTCAGCTCGCGGGCCGTGATCTCTTCGTGGTTGTAAGCAAGCGCCATGTCGCTCCTTCGCCGTTTCGTCTCGTTCGGGAACCGCGCGGAGCATATCCTCAGGAGAAATACCGAGATCGAAGGAGACGGAATGCCCTACGAGCTCCCACCGCTGCCCTACGCGGAAAACGCACTCGAGCCGACGATCGACGCCCGGACGATGCAGATCCACCACGACAAGCATCACCAGGCGTACGTCGACAACCTCAACAAGGCCGTCGACGGGACGGACCTCGCCGAACTACCGGTGGAGGAGCTCGTCCAGCAGCTCGACAAGCTGCCGGAGGATCGCCGGACAGCCGCCCGCAACAACGGTGGCGGGCACGCGAATCACTCCTTGTTCTGGACGATCATGAAGCCGGGCGGCGGCGGGAATCCGGACGGCGCGTTGGCGGACGCGATCAGCGACCGCTTCGGCGGCGTGGACGAGTTGAAGCAGCAGCTGAACGATGCCGGCGCGAAGCGCTTCGGCTCCGGCTGGACGTGGCTGGTCGTCGACAGCGGCGAGCTCGCGGTGATGTCGACGCCGAACCAGGACAGCCCTCTGATGGAAGGCAAGACGCCGATCCTCGGCATCGACGTGTGGGAGCACGCGTATTACTTGAATTACCAGAACCGTCGTCCCGATTACCTCGCTGCGTGGTGGGACGTCGTGAACTGGGACGAGGTGAGCAGCCGCTTCGACGCGGCGCGGTGAGAAGGGCGCTCGTGGCGGGCGGCACCGGCCGCGTCGGGCGTGCGATCGTCGCGCGACTGCAGATCGACGGCTGGTCGGTGTTCGCCGCCGGACGGAGCGACGGCGACCTGCGAACGGCGGCCGGCTGTCATGCGCTCGTCGAAAAGGCCGCGGCGCAGCTGGGCGGGCTCGACCTTGTCGTGCACTCTGCCGCGGATCCGTTCAAGCGCACGCCGGTTGCCGCTGCGAGCGAGGAGGACTTCGCCGAGTCGTTCGGCGTTACGACGGTCGGCACGTTCTTCCTCGCGCAGGCTGCAGCACCGGCGTTGCGCGAGAGCCGCGGCGCGATCGTCGTGATCGAAGACGCGGCGGCGTACGAACCGTGGCCCGGATACGCAGCGCACTCGGCGGCGAAGGCGGCACAGGCGATGCTCACGCGCACGCTCGCGATCGCACTGGCGCCGGAGATCCGCGTGTGTGGCGTCGCGCCCGGCACGGTCGCCGACGATCCCGAGGTCGAGAAGAAGCAGGCGAGCCGCACGCTGCTCGGCCGAACCGGCACCGCGGACGACGTCGCCGCGGCCGTCGCCTACTTGGCAACGGCCTCCTTCGTCACCGGGACGACGCTGGTCGTCGACGGCGGCAGGCTGGCAAAAACAAAATCCGGAGGACCGCAAATCCCGTAGAAAAGGCATGGCGGTAGCGCTTGCCCTACGTACGATTGGCCCCGTGACCAGCGATGGTGAGCTGATCCAGCGCGCTGCAACCGGCGATCGCGGCGCGTTCGAGGATCTCTATCGCCGCTACGCCCGCCCCGTGTTCGGGCTCGCGCTGCGGCGCCTCGGCGACCGCGGCCGCGCCGAGGACGCGGTGCAGGAGACGTTCGCATCGATCTGGCGTTCGGCGGCGTCGTACAAGCCCGATCGCGGCCCCGGCGCACCGTGGCTCTACGCGGTCGCGCGAAATGCGATCGTCGATCGCGCGCGCACGCGCACCGACACGCCGACCGAGAACCTGATCGAACAGGCCGATGACGGCGCCGGGCCGTCCGAGCAGGCGGAGCAAGGCTGGGTGGCCTGGCGCGTGCACCGCGCGCTCGAAGAACTGCCGGAGCGCGAGCGCGAAGTCGTCGCTCTCGCGTACTGGAGCGAGCTGTCGCAGAGCGAGGTCGCGGAGTTCCTCGGGTTGCCGCTGGGTACGGTGAAAACACGGACGCGCGCGGCGCTGGCTCATCTGGCGACGCTGCTGGAGGACGAGCTGGAATGACGGACTTGAACGACATCATCGATTTCGACGATCTCGACGCGAACGAGCGCGAGCGGCTGGAGCGCGTCCACGCGCTGCTGTTGCAGGCCGGCCCGCCGCCCGAGCTGTCGCCCTCGCTGACCAAGCCGGGCGCACCGCCCGAGCCTGCGCGGATCCTGCACCTACAGCCGCGCCGGCAGCGCGTGTTGTTGCTCGCTGCGGCGACGGTCGCGGCAGTCGCGTTCGGCGGCGGTTATCTCGCCGGCCACCCGTCGACGTTCACCGCGGAGCGCGTCGTCGACATGCACGCGACCGGCGGGGGCAACGCACTTGCGGTGCTCAAGATCGCCGAGCGCGACGCGGTCGGCAACTGGCCGATGCGCATCAGCGTCAGCGGGCTGCCGCAGCAGGCGCAACGCACCGCGTACTACGAGCTTTGGCTCACGAGAAAGGGTCAGCCGAGCGAGTCGTGCGGCACGTTCCGCGTGCACGGCAAGACGACGACCGTCGACCTGTCCGTCCCCTACAGCTTCAAGGGGATCAGCGGCTGGGTTGTAACAGCGCACACGCCCGGCGAGACCGAGCCCGGCGACGTCGTCCTGACGACCTAGACAGAAAAGGTGCCAGGCACCAAGGGTGCCTGGCACACAAGCTCGAAACCTTCGCGTAGCAAGAGAAGAAGTGCCAGGCACCTAACGGTGCCTGGCACCAATTCGAGACCTACGCCGCGTCGGCCAGGTCTTCGTTCTGGGCGAGGCGGCGCAGAGCGTCGCTCTCGAGCTGGCGTACACGCTCGCGCGTGAGGCCGAGCTGCTTGCCGATCGCTTCGAGCGAAGCGGGGCCGTCCCCGACGAGGCCGAAGCGAAGCTCGATCACGTCGCGCTCGCGATCCGGCAGGTTGGCGACCGCCTGACGAACGGCGAGATCGCGGAGCGAGGCCGAAGCCTCCTCCTCGGTCGACGGGCCGGTACCGGCGATCAGGTCGCCGAACGACGCGTCGCCGTCGTCACCGACCGGCGTGTCCGTGGACGCGACGGCGCGCGCAGCGGCCATCACCTCGTGGACGTGGGCCAGCGGCAGCTTCGAATGCTCGGAGATCTCCTCCGGCGTCGGGTCACGCTCGAGCGTCGCAACCAGCTCGCGGCGCGCGCGGGCGACCTTCTGCTCGCGCTCGACGACGTGAACCGGGATGCGAATCGTGCGCGCCTTGTTGGCGACGCCGCGCTGCACGGCCTGGCGAATCCACCAGGTCGCGTACGTGGAGAACTTGAAGCCCTTGCGCCAGTCGAACTTCTCGGTGGCGCGGATCAGGCCGAGCACGCCCTCCTGCACGAGGTCGCCGAGCGTGATGCCCTGCGTCTGGTAGCGCTTCGCGATCGAAACGACGAGGCGCAGGTTGCAGTTGATCATCCGCTCCTTGGCAGCCATGTCGCCGCGCTCGATGCGCTTCGCCAGCTCGACCTCTTCCGCCGCGGTGAGCAGCGGATAGCGGCCGGCCTCGTTCAGGAACATCTGGAACGAGTCGGTCGTGTACAGGCTCGTGCCGACGCTGAGATCCAGCTCCGGCTCTTCTTCCTCCGGCTCCGGGGACGCGTCGTGCGCCTCGAGCTCGAGATTCAGTGCTTCGGCCTCGGCCTCGTCGAGGTCGTTGGCCAGCACCGCGTCCGCGACGTCGGCAGCCGTAAGCGCGCCCTGCTCGGTCTGCAGCGCGAGCAGCGCCTCCAGCGCCTCGTGGACGGCGGGGGTTGTTTCGGTACGCGTTTCAGTCATGCGGGTTTGAGTCAACGTGGCCTTTCTTTGATTCGAGGAAGACGGGCGCTCGGTTTGAGCGGCATCCGTCACAGGTTAAAACGCCTGCAACTGAGCCCCTATTCCTGGCGGCTCATGCCCGTCCTCCGGGTCTGGAGAACATAGTTGCAGAGTGTTACAAGCGTGTTAGGACTCGGGATGAAGCGAGGTTAAGCGGGCCTAGGAATTCGCCAAGAACGGCTTGATTCCTGGTTATGGGGCCAGGCGGCCGTTTGCCACAAAGGCAGCGTGGGTCACAGGCATCTTCTCGGCGAAGAACGCCTCGACCGCGTCGGCGTAGCGCCGGATCTCGAGCTGAGCGGTCTCGGCGGCCCGCAGGGAGACGAAATTCATCAGCGAGCGGGCGTTCACCGTCCAGAAGAACTGGGTGTAGGCGCCCACCGGCAGGACCGACCGAGCCAGCTCGCGGGCCACGCCCTTCTCGACCAGACGCGCGTACGCGGAGTAGGCGGCCTCGTAGACCGCCTCCAGCTCGCCCCGCGTCTCCTCGGCGAGCTCCGGGTCGACCTGCTCGAAGGTGTAGGCGCCCGGCTTGCCGACCTGTGTGCGCACGTCCTCGGGCGCCGGCACGTAGAAGTCGTCCGTCGCCTTCGCGTAGCGCATCGAGAATTCGTTGTAGCTCGACGTGCGGTGCCTGAACCACTCGCGCGCGACGAAGATCGGGCAGCGAATGTGGAAGCGGAACGAGTTGTGCTCGAACGGCGTGCCGTGGCGTTCGCGCATCAGGAAGCGGACAAGACCGTGATCCGATTCGTCCATCGCGTCCTTGCGCCGCGCGAACGACACGCGTGCTGCGTTGACGACGGAGAGATCGTCGGCCATGAAGCCGTCGAGCCGCACGAAACCGTGGTCGAGAACCTGGATCGTGCTCTCTGGAATCGTCTCACTCATCACGGTCACGGGGCGGGGACCGTAGCTCGCCCGGCGGATGGACCCTAAGACCTAGACTCCCCCGAATGCCGGGCCGGCTAGATGCGATCGGGATCGTTGCTGCGGACGTCGCACGCTCGGCTGCTTTCTACCGCGCGATCGGGCTCGATGTGCCCGAGCCCTCCGGCGACGACCACTTCGAGATCACGCTCCCGAACGGCCTGCGCCTGATGTGGGACACGGAGGAGCTGATCAAGCAGATCGATCCCGACTGGCACGCGCCCGACCGCCACCGGGTGGCGCTGGCATTCGCGTGCGACTCGCCCGCCGACGTCGACGCAACCTTCGAACGCGCGCTGTCCGCAGGCGGAACGTCGAAGCTCGCGCCGTGGGACGCGTTCTGGGGTTACCGGTACGCGCAGGTGTACGACCCCGACGGGCAGGCGGTCGACTTCTTCGCTGCGCTCTGATCCGCATCGGGACATCGGGTTGGTCGTACCCCTCGTGGCGACCCGGCTTCTACCCCGAGGGCATGCAGCCGGCCGAGTTTCTGTCGTTCTACGCGCAGCGGTTCGACACCGTCGAGCTCAACTCGACCGGCTACCGGCTGCCGAGCGCCGACCAGTTCCGACGCTGGGCCGACGCGGTGCCGGACGGGTTCGAGTTCGCGCCGAAATTCACCCTCTCACGTCTCGACAGAGTGGCCACGTTCGTCGAGCGCGTGCTGTCGATGGGCGATCGGCTGGGGCCGATCCGCGTCTTGTACGAAGGGCCGCGCGACGACGGCACGCTCTCGTACGTCACCGGCTCGCTGCCGGAAGACGTGCGGCTCGCATGGGATTTCCGCGATGAGTCATGGAACGGCGTCGAAGGCGTCGTGCGGGTCGGCGACCCCGGCGCCGAGCCGTTCCGCTACCTCCGCTTGCGCGACCCGCCGTACACCGACGACGAGCTGCGCGAGATCGCCGCCACGATCCGCGCGCCGGCGTACGTCTACGTGCGGCACGAGGACGCGCCGACGGCCCCGGCGATCGCCGAACGTCTGCGCGCGTTGCTCTAATACGCGGCCGTCGACGCGGCGCGCTCGAGGTGCGCACCGCTTTCGAGAATCTCCGCGACCTGCGCGACGGCGAAGCGAAGCTCGTCGTCCGTGTTGAAGAAGTGCGCGCCGAAGCGAATGCCGGCGTCGGGCCGGTAGTCGCAGATGATGTTGCGCGCCGCGAGCTCGGCATGCACCGCAGGAAAGTCCGGCACGCGGAAGACGACAGAGCCGCCGCGCCGTTCCGGATCGCGTGGCGAGGTGAGCTCAAAGCCTGCGGCGTCGATCAGCTCGACGAGCAGCGCTGTCTGCCGCATCGAGTTCGCGCGGATGCGCTCGACGCCGACCTCGGTGATGAGCTCGTAACCGGCGGTCGCACCGTACAGCGCAGGCACGTTCGGCGTACCGGTGAGGAAGCGATGCGCGCCCGCCGCGTAGTCCATGTCGGTCTCGAACGCGAACGGCCGCGCGTGACCGCGCCAACCGGCGAGCGCAGGCTCGAGCTTCTCGGCGACGTCGGGGCGCACGTAGAGCCATCCCGCGCCGGGGCCGCCGCACAGCCACTTCACGGAGCCGCCGACTGCGAACTCGACATTCAGCGCGGTGACGTCGAGCGGAACGGTTCCGGCCGACTGGTACGCGTCGAGGCACACCATGGCGCCCATCGCGTGCGCGCGTTCGACGATGCGCTCGGCCGGCATGATCTCGCCGCTTTTGAACAGCACGTGCGAGATCGGCACGAGCAGCGTGCGCTCGTCGATCGCGTCGATCACTGCCTCGCCGTCCTCGCACACGACGACCTCCGCGCCGTACCGTGCAGCCCACTCTTGTTGCAGGTAGCGCACCGACGGGAACAGCCCCGCCTCGAAGACGATGCGGTTCCGCGGCGGCTTCAAATCGAACGACGAGAGCACGACGGCTTCGGCGATCGTCACGTTCAGCTGCATCGCGATCGATCCGGGCGGCGCGCCGATGATCCCCGCCAACAGATCTCCAGCTACAACCGGTGAATCCCACCAGCCTTCGCCCCACGCGCGCGCGCCGCGCGTCGCCCATTCCTCTGTGTAGCGCTGGAAGCGCCGCGCTGCCTCTGCGGGCATCGCGCCAAGGGAGTGGTTGATCAGATAGGTCGTCGACTCGAGGATCGGAAAGCGGTCGCGGTAGTCGATGAGCTCCACGTCAGGATTCTCTCACCGCGACGACGGCTTCGATCTCGACCGCGAGGCCCAGCGGCAGCTCCGCCACGCCGATCGCGCTGCGCGCGCACAGGCCGCGTTCCTCGCCCCACAGCTCGACGATCGCGTTCGAGTACCCGTTCGCAACCGCGGGCTGCTCCGAGAAGCCGGGCGCGGAACGCACGAGCACCAGCACCTTCAGCCACCGCTCGACCCTTTCGAGGCTCCCGAGGGCGTCCAGGAGCGCACGGCAATGAAGCAGCGCCGTGGCGCGCGCGGCCGCGGCGGCCTGCTCGACGCTCACGTCGCCGCCGACGCGCCCGCACACCGAGAAGTCGCCGTTGCCCGAGAGGAACGCAACGCCGTCGTGCACGAGCACCGGCTCGAGCCGCGGCGTGAACGACGGCTGCGGCGGCTGCGGCAACTCGATCCCAAGTTCGGCGAGTCTCTCGTCGACGGTCATGAGCGTAGAGCCTTCGACGCCGTAGGCGGCGCTTTCGTCGGCTGCGGTGGCGGCTTCGAGTCGACAAGGATCGCTGCCGCAAGCAATACGGCGACGCCGACGAGACTCTCGCCCATCATGCTGCGGCCGATCTTCGAAAGGAACCCGCCGCTGTCGGTGCGGTCGAGCCGCGGCGCGATCAGGAAGCGGTGCACGCCGCCCCACGTGAGCACGCTGCAGACGAGACCGATCTTCACGAGCAGCACCTGCCCGTAGCCCACCGTCCACAGGTCGTGCAGGTGCGGCAGCCGAACGATGCTCAAGTAGATGCCCGCCGCGAGGACGAGCGCGATCGAAACGATCGCGAGGTCGGAGAAACGGCGGAACGCAATCCGCCGCAACTCGGGCGCGCCGTACCAGACCAGTCCGACGAGCGTTCCGAGCCCGCCGATCCAGAAGCACGCGGCGGAGATGTGAACCCAGTCCGCGAGCTCCGACCAGTGGGATGAGCCCGGGTCGACGGCGTCGTGACCGGAGAGCGACAGACCGGAGATCAAGAGCACCGAGGACACCAGCGCCGGCCAGAGATAGAGCGTCTTGTCGAACAACCACGCCACGAAGATCAGGGCGAGCACGAGCGCGAAGCCGAGCGTCATCACGATGAACGCGCGCCCGAAGGGCGTGACGGCCATCGGGGAGAGATCCCCGTAGAAGAACTTGCCGAGCGAAAGCTGCAATGCGTCCTCCGAGCGCAGCGAGAACGCCGCGATCCCCGTCTCGAGTGCCACGACGACGCCGATGCCGGCCGCCGCGGCGAGTTTCCGTTCGAGTGCGCGCGGAAGCTCGAGCCCTCGTAGGCACACGAGACGCATACCGAGCGCGCCGATCGTGAGCGCGAACGAGAGGAACCAGATCCAGCGCACGAAGTGTTCGGCAACGGTCGGGCCGCCCGAGCCGTAGGCGTCCTGAACCGACGGAGCAGGAACACGAACACCGAATGTCCACACGCCCGAGGTCACATGGGAGTCTGCAGAGATCGCACGCCAGCGCACGGTGTACGCACCGGTCGGCAGCGTCCGCAGCTTGGCAACCACATCCGTTCCGCTCACCCGCGACGACACCGCGAAGTTGACGCCTTTCGCGTTCAGGACCTGAACCGCGCCCGGCAGCACCTTCACGATCTGGTCGAAGTCGAGGCGAATGCTCGTCGGCGCGGTTTGCAGCTCCTTGCCGAACGACGGCGTCGTTCCCTGCAGCGTTGCGTGCGCGAACGCGGATGCGGGAAACGCGAGCGCGACGAGCACCACGATCAGCAGCCGCTTCATCGGTGCGGCACTCCCGCAAGCGGCGACAGGTGGCCGAACACCGGCGCCGTGTCGCGGTCGCAGTAGAGCATCGCTGCGAGCACGACGAACGTGAGCGCGAACGACGTCCTCAGGACAATTGCACGCGGACGGAACACAAGTGCAAGCGGGATCACCGCAAAGCCGAGGAATGTCCAGCCGAGCAGGTGATGCAGGAAGGCGCTGCGCTCGAAGTACCACGTGTTCTGCTCGTGCACCAGGAACGCAGTGCCTGTGACCGCGAACGCGAGCGGCGTCGTGAGGTGCCACCATTTCGACCGCAGGCGCCCGTGCACGAGACCGAGCTCGGCGCCGCCCGCGAGCATCAACACCTGCGCCCACGAGCCGTGCGCGTACATGTGGATCGCGGAGTTGGTGTAGAAGGCCATCACCGGCCACATGAGCACGCCCATCACGAACGCAAGGCCGGGCCACAGGTACGCGCGCCAGCGGCGTGTGCGCCACACCTCGGGGCCGACGATCACCTCGGCGAGCAGGAACAGGCCGAGCAGCAAGAGGCCGGTGGCGAAGAGCCAGTGAACCATCTCAGCCTGCGGTTCCATGGCCTCCCATCTCCTCGAGGTCCGCGAGTAGCGGACGCGCGATCACGAGCGCGAAGATCAGTCCCGCGAGCACGACGAGCAGCGGCGGTTCGATCGCGATCCACCAGAAGGCCTGGTCGTGTGGGTGCAGCAGCGTGATGCGGTACGGCTGGATGATCGCCCAGAGAAAACCTGCTGCGACCGTCATCGGCCCGAGCAGCGAGATCACCTGCGCGCGCCGGTTGAGCCGGCGCACCGCCGGCAATGCACGTGCGTACGTCGATTGCATGTCTCTCCTCCAAAGTTCGCGGTGCCGGTTACCGCGGACGCCGTGCGTTGTCCGCGGTCAGGCGGCGAACGGAGGCGGGCGAGACTCGAAGGCGAGGCCGAAGCGGCGACGCGGAGCGTGGTCGTCGTCGGGATGGTTGTGCCGAGGAGTGTCACGGAAGGCCGCGCGCAGGATGCGCTGCGCCTGTTCCATCGCGCGCTCGCCGAACTCCTCGACGGCGCGCAACCAGCGGCGCACGCTCCACGCGAGTGCGACGAGCACCGAGAGCACCGCGTACACCGGCAGCGCGTATGTGTGCAGCCACGGTGCGAACAGCGACCAGGGCCCGCCGGCGGCCCCGTCGGCGTCGGCCTGAACGAGGTACGCGACAGACGTAACGCCGAACGACGCAATCCACACGCGCCCGTTCAGCTGCGCATTCAGGCGGGGCCGGCGCGCGTCGCGGCCGGCACGGCGAAGCAGCCTGCGCCCGGCCGTCGCGGCGGCGTGGACGCGCGTGGCGCGGGCGAGCAGCGCAGCGAGGCCGAGCGCGGCCAGCACCTTCACCGCCAAGAGCAGGGCCGGGTAGTAGCTCGCGGCCGACGGCGCGAGGGGCGCGACGTGCAGGGCGGCGTCGACGCGCAGGACGACGCTCCGGCCGAGCACGTCGGCGAGCACGACCAGCAAGACGAAAGCGGGGATTCCCCGCCGGTGCGCGGAGCCCGTCACCATCACGCGATCATAGTGGCGGGGCTTGCCGCCGCGGTGTTCAATCTCGTGGGTGAGCGAAGGCGATTCGCTGCGCGAGCCTCCGGTGCTCGTCGTGGAGCCGCGTGGCGGCGCCGTGGTCGTTCGGCTCGGCGGCGAGATCGACCTCTATAACGCCGGCGAGGTGCGGGCTGCGCTCGGCGGCGCGGCCGCCGACAAGCCGGACTGCGTCGTCGTCGACCTGACAGAGGTCGAGTTCATGGACTCAACCGCGCTCGGCGTCCTCGTCGAGGCCCACAACGCGCTGCCGGAGGGCGGCCTGCGACTCGCGGCGCCACAGCTCGAGACGCGGCGGGCGTTGCTCGTCTCCGGGCTCGACCGTCGACTGAACGTCTACGACACGCTGGACGCAGCGCTCGAGTAGCACAGGCGAGGAGGTCGCGCCGCGCCGACGAAGGAGACCGCCTGATGGTCACGCTCGCCCTTCAGCGGTTCGGCATCGCCGCGTTCGCGTTCCTGCTCGCACTGCTCTGGCAGGGCATCGGGATCGCGAGCGGCTTCGAGTGCCTCGCCGCGTTCAGCGTCGTGTACGTCGTCGCTTCGGCCGTGCAGAAGCGACGCGCCGTGAGAGCGCGGAAGGTTGAGCGGCGTCGCTCGCGCCGGTCGCACGATGACGTGGCAGAAGAAGAGGACGCGCCGGACTGGCCGTACCTCCAGTCGTCGTACTAAAGAGCCGACGCGCGGATTCGAACCGCGGACCCCTTCATTACGAGTGAAGTGCTCTACCAGCTGAGCTACGTCGGCGTGTGGGCCACTGCCTTGCGGGGCATAGTGTAGCCCCGCTCGAATCAGGTCAGCTCACGCGCGATGCGCCCGAACAGCGCCTCCAGCGCAAGCTGCGGCGAGAGGTTGAACTCTTCGAGCCGGCGCCACGTCTCGCGAACTTCCTCGGCTGCTTTCTCTGCACCCGAGAGACGCTCGAGGGTCGCGTCCTCGCGTAACTCCGCCAGCTTGTCGAAGTGGATCGCCGCGCTCTCCGCACCGACCGCGACGGCAACGAGATCGCGGTACCACGCGCCGAGCTCTTCGAGCTCCGCGAGCAGCTCCTCGCGTTCCGCGCCGCGCGCCGCGCGCTTCACGCGCTGTTCGGACTCGCGCGCGGTCAGATCGAGCGTCTCGATGCGCGTCTCCTCGAGCTCGCGCGCCTGCTCTCCGCGCGCCGACGCGTTCGCGAGCAGCGCCGACGCCGCAGCCGAAGCATCGAACGACTCGTCGCGATAGGTCGCGCGCGCCTGCGCGATCAGCGTCTCGCGGCGCTCGGCCGCCTGCGGGTCGAGCAACCGCTCCAGGCGATCGAGCCGCCCTGCAGCGACGCGCGCCAGTGCGACACGCTGCTCCTCTGCCAGGTGCGGCGCGCGCGCATCGACCAATGCGCGCACCGACGACTCCGCCAACCGTCGGAACGGCACGAGCTGGCAGCGCGAGCGAATCGTCACGGGAAGAGGCCCGAGGTCGTCGGCGACGAGGACGATCACGGCGTACTCCGGCGGCTCCTCGAGATCCTTCAGCAACGCGTCGGCCGCGTCCTCGCCGAGCAGATGCGCGCGTTGCAGGATGTAGACGCGACGGTCGGCTTCGAACGGACGCATGTGCAAGTCGCGCCGCAGCTCGCGAATCGCGTCGATGCGAATCATCTCGCCGAGCGCGTCAAGCTCGTACAGATCGGGATGGAACTCGCGCTGCGTGCCGAGCAGCGCACGCCCAAAACGAAGAGCGGCGTCGCGCTTGCCAACGCCGGCGGGCCCGTGGAAGAGGTAGGCGTGCGCGGGACCGTCGCGCAGCGCCGCGTCGAGCAGCAGCGTCGCTTCGTGCTGCTCAGAGAAGATCGTGGACATTCGCGCGCACCTCCTCGGCGATCTCCTCGGGCGTGCGTTCACCGTCGATGCCGACGAAGCGCCCAGGCTGGTCTGCGACAAGCCTGCGGTAACAAGCATCGGCGCGTGTCATGAAGTCGGGGCCGGCCTGCTCGATGCGGTCGAGCGACGCGCCCGCGCGCGCCGACGCGACCGCCGGATCGACGAGCACGACGAACGTCCGATCCGGCAGCAGCCCGT
>DASUKC010000116.1:0-8830 GCA_036278975.1 Gaiellaceae bacterium | reverse complement strand
CGATCAAGGGCAGCGTCGACGCGTCGATCGTCGTCGGCACGCATGCGCTGATCCAGCCCGAGGTCGAGTTCCGAGATCTGGCGGTCGCGGTCGTCGACGAGCAGCACCGCTTCGGCGTTGCGCAGCGGCAGGCGCTCGTCGAGCAGCGCTCCCCGCACGTGCTGCACATGACGGCGACGCCGATTCCGCGCACGCTTGCGCTGACGATCTACGGCGACCTCGCGGTGAGCGAGATCGCGAAGCCGCCCGCCGACCGCAAGCCGATCATCACGGCGTGGGTCGGGGCCGAGCGCTCGTCGGATGCGTATTCGCGGCTGAAGGTGCATCTCGATGCAGGCCGGCAGGCGTACGTCGTGTGCCCGCTGATCGAGCAGTCGGAGACGCGGATCGCGCGGGCGGCTGAAGCGGAGGCGGAAAGGTTGCGCCGCGCGGAACTGAGTTCGTACCGCGTCGGCCTGTTGCACGGCCGGCTGAAGCCGGCAGAGCGCCGCGAGGTGATGCGGCAGTTCAAGGATCACGAGCTCGACGTGCTCGTCGCCACGACGGTGATCGAGGTCGGCGTCGACGTGCCGAACGCGACGATCATGATCGTGCAGGAGGCCGACCGCTTCGGCCTCGCGCAGTTGCACCAGCTGCGCGGCCGCGTCGGGCGCGGGGCGGAGCAGAGCTACTGCTTGCTCGTGTCGCGGCAGAAGGACGAGCTGAACGAGACGGCCGAGGCGCGCCTGCAAGCGCTTGTCGACACGACCGACGGCTTCGAGCTTGCCGAAACCGATCTCGACCTGCGCCGCGAAGGCGCGCTCCTCGGCACGCGCCAGTCGGGGTGGAGTGACCTGCGCTTCACACGCCTGCGGCAGGACCGCGACCTGGTGGAGCAGGCGAGAGCTATCGCGCGCGATTTGGAAGACACGGCCGGGCCGTGGCAGGACGAGGCGGACAGATTGGGTGCCGATGCGGATCATCGCGGGCTCGCATAGAGGCCACCGCATCGCGGCGCCGAAGGGCCGCGACACGCGGCCGACGTCGGATCGCGTGCGCGAGAACGCGTTCAACCTGGTCGGCCCCGTCGACGATGCCAACGTGCTCGACCTGTTCGCCGGCTCGGGTGCGATGGGGATGGAGGCGTTGTCGCGCGGTGCAGCGACGTGCACGTTCGTCGAGAACGACAGAGACGCGTGCCGCATCATCAACGCGAACCTCGACAAGCTGAAGCTGCACGCGACCGTGCTCTGCCAGGACGCGACGCGCACCGTCGCGCAGGAGCGCCGCCGGTTCGACCTGATCCTCTGCGACCCGCCGTACGACTTCGACGCCACCAAGCTGCCCTTCGCCCGGCTTCTCACCGAGGACGGCGTCCTGGTCTACGAGTCGAACGGCCGCGAACCGGCTCCAGCAATCGAGGGACTCGCGGAACGGACGTCGCGCAAGTACGGTTCCGCGCGGCTTACATTGTTCTCCAGAGATTGAGCCACGAGATGATCACCGCTATCTACCCCGGCACGTACGACCCGGTCACGAACGGGCACGTCGACGTGATCGAGCGCGCCTCGCGGATCTTCGACCGTGTGGTCGTGGGTGTCGTCGACAACCCGCACCACAAGACGCCGATGTTCGCCGTAGAGGAGCGCGTCTCGCTTCTCAAGGAGGCGCTCACGTCGATGCCGAACGTCGAGGTCGACGTCTTCTCCGAGCTCGTCGTGGAGTTCGCGCGCCGCTGGGACGCGAAGGCGATCGTCAAGGGCCTCCGCGTCCTAAGTGACTTCGAGTACGAGTTCCAGATGAACCAGCTGAACCGGACGCTCGCGCCGGAGATCGAGACGGTTTACGTGATGGCGAGCCCGCAGGTCAGCTTCGTGTCGTCGAGCGGAGTGAAGGAGATCGCGTCGTTCGGCGGAACAGTCGAGGAATTGGTCCCGAAGGCCGTTGCCAAGCGGCTGAAGGAGATGTTCCCGAACGGTCGCGGCGGCGCTCCCGTCTCCGACCAGGAGTAGACTGCCCCGGATATGGACGTCCTCGTACTCATCGACAAGCTCGACGACCTGGTGCACAACGCCAAGGCCGTCCCCCTCACCGACCAGGTTCGCATCGACCGCGAGGAGATCTACGACATCCTCGACCAGATGCGGGCAACGATCCCTGAGGAGATCAAGCAGGCTCGCTGGATCGTCAAGGAGCGCCAGGAGATGCTCGCGGAAGCAAAGCGCGAGCAGGATCGCCTGCTTCAGGAAGCGCGCGAGCAGGCTGTGCGCGAGGCGTCGCAGACCGAGATCGTCAAGCTCGCCGAGCGGCAGGCGCAGGAGATCATCGACGAGGCTCGCCGGCAGGCGCGCGAGATGCGGCTCGAGATGGAGGACTGGGCCGACGGCATGCTCGCAACGCTCGAGACGAATCTCGACAAGTTCCTCGTCGCGGTGCGCCGCGGTCGCGAGCGGTTGCACGAGCGCTCGCAGGAGTCGGTCGTCGCGGGCATCGGCCCGATCGACCTCTCCGACAACGGCTCCCAGTACTAGATGTCGCTGACCGGCGCGTCGCCGGTTCTGCTCGTTGCTGATCTCGACAGATCAGTGGCGTTCTACCGCGACCTGCTCGGCTTCGAGTGCACGCTGCATGGCGAGCCACCGAACTTCGCGGTGGCGAAGCGAGACGACGCGATCTTTCTGCTGTCGCTCGCGCCTGCCGGCGCAGCGCTCGTGCCCCACTGGCATGTGGTCGAGATGATGTGGAACGCCTATGTGCGCCTCGACAACGCCGATGCGTACTACGCCGAAGTGCAGGAGCGCGGCTGCCCGATCGACTACTCGTTGTACGACGCGCCGCACGGCTTTCGCGAGTTCGGCGTCACCGACCCGGACGGTTACGACATCGCGTTCGGGCAGCCGCTCGACGTCTAGACCGTCTAGAGCGGCGACTCGCCGTCGGCGACCCAGTGGCCGTACGGCGCGTAGGCCTCCTTGCCCGACGTCGTCTCGGTGTCGACGCTCTCGGCGAGCTCCGTCGGCGAGTACCGCAGGTCGCGCGTCACACGCGCGCCGACCTTGAGCAGGAGACACGGCCCGTCGCCGGCGCCGGCGAATGCGTGACTTGTTCCCGGCGGGCAGTGCACGAAGTCCCACTGGCGCAACACGCGTTCCTGGCCGTCGATCACCGCGCGGCATTCGCCGGCGAGCACCAGGAAGTTCTCCTGGTTGCCGGGCTCGGCGTGGTAGAGGGTGCTCGGCCGGCCCGGCTCGAGCCAGTGGAGGCCGATCCCGAGCTGCTCGAACCCGCGCGGCTCGAGACCGTCGCCCGCCCGCGCCACGGGGCCGCTCAGCTCGAAGTTCGTCTGCAGGCCGAACGTCTCGTGGCGGATCCAGGCGGCGTCGCGCGCGTTGACGACGAACCAGCCGTCGGTCACCGGAGCAAGTCCCGAGCCGACCCGTTCGAGCTTGGCCTCAGCCACGCCCGGCACGCTACCGTTCCCCACATGACGAGCTTCAGCTTGCGTACGTTGAAGCTCCGTCCGGGCGAGCAGCACCGCGACGAGCTGGAGGTGGAGCTGCCGGCGTTCGAGTTCGGTGGGCGGCGCTACGTGCCGATCCCCGAGGAGGTCCCGGCGGAGCTGGAGATCACACGTGCCAACACCGGCACGGTGTTCACCCTTGCGTTCGCCGCGAAGCTCTACGGCCCCTGCTACCGCTGTCTCGGTGACGCCGTGCTCGAGCTGCCGATCAGCGCACGCGAATACCAGGCCGAGGATCCGCAGGACGAGCAGATGACGACCCAGTACGTCAAAGGCAACGAGCTCGACGTCTCGCAGTGGGCGCGCGACGCGATTGCGTTGGCGCTGCCCGAGCAGATTCTCTGCCAACCCGATTGCGCGGGTCTCTGCCCGGTATGCGGCAAGAACCTGAACGACGAGCCGCACGTGCACGACGAGCACGAGCCCGACCCGCGCTGGGCCGCGCTCGAAGCGTTGCGCGACCAGAAGTCCTAGAGCTCCAGCGTCCGCTCGACGGCGAGCGTTTCGAGGAAGCGCCGGTCGTGGCTGACGACGACGAGCGCGCCGGTGTACGAGGCAAGCGCGCGTTCGAGCTCTTCGATCGCTTCGAGGTCGAGGTGGTTCGTCGGCTCATCGAGGATCAGGCAGTTCACGCCACGCGCGGCGAAGAGCGCAAGCGCGGCGCGTGTGCGCTCACCGGGCGAGAGCGAGGGGCCTGCGCGCAGCACGTCGTCGGCCCCGAGCGCGAACTTCGCGAGCAGCGTTCGCGCGTCCGCCTGCTGCAGACCCGAGGCGTCGACAAAGTCGTCGAGCAGCACGCCTGTGAAGCGGTCGCGTCCCTGCTCGAGCTCGCCGAACACGGCGCCGCTGCCGACGCTGCGCGCGCCGGCGGTCATGGAAAACCCGCTCGCCAACGCCGCGAGCAATGTCGTCTTGCCGCTGCCGTTCGGGCCGACCAGGGCGAGGCGGTCGCCGTACCGCAGTTCGAGATCCACCGGCCCGATGCGAAACGACCCGCGCTCGACGACCGCACCCCGCAGGCTGACGATCTCACCGGCGCGCGGCGCAGCCGCGAACGTCAGCTGCAGATCCCACGGCGTCCACGGCTTGTCGACCTCGTCCAGCGACGCGAGGTGGTGCTTCGCCTGTGCGACTTTGCCGCGCAACGCATTCGTTCCGCGCCGGTCCGCCTGCGCGCCGCCTGCGCGAGCCTCCGAACGGCGCTGCGACAACAAGGACGTGTAGCGGTCGCGCTCTTCCACGTACTCGCCGTACGAACGCTCGTGCTCCGCGCGGGCCCGCTCGCGCGCGGCCGCGTAGTCCGACCAGTTGCCGGGGTACTCGCGCACGCGACGCGTCTCGCCCTCGAACTCGACCACGCGGGTCACCACACGATCGAGGAACGCGCGGTCGTGCGACACCAGCACGATCCCGGCCTGCGAACGCAGGAGCGAGCGCTCGAGCCAGCGCAGCCCGTCGAAGTCGAGGTTGTTCGTCGGCTCGTCGAGCAGCAGCACGTCGGGCTCCTCGCGCAGCACCTCACCGAGCGCGCGCCGTGCTGCCTCGCCGCCGGACTGACTCTCGACCGGCGGTTCCTGCGCCAGGTACGCCACCGACCCCGAGCGCACGATCCGTCCCGAATCCGGCTCCTCGAGCCCCGCCAGCACGCGGAGCAGGGTCGATTTGCCGATCCCGTTCGGGCCGACGATGCCGATCCGGTCGCCCGGCGAGACGACCAGCGACACGCGGTCGAGCACCTGGACGGCGGCGTAGCTCTTCGAGATGTCATGTGCGCTCAGGCCCGGCACGGGCGATCCTCCTTGGGTCGAAAGGCGAGAAAACTCGGTGTTCGACTAGAGGACGCGCATAGGGCGGGCGCCAAGGCCCACGCGCAGCTTAGCTACACTGCCCGGTCGCTATGGCTGTCCCCAAGAGGAAAACGTCGAAGGCACGCCGTGACCAGCGCCGCGCGCAGCACAAGATCGAGGCGCCGCGCGTCAACACGTGCCCGCAGTGCGGCTCGCCGAAGCGCCCGCATCGCGTCTGCCCGACCTGCGGCACCTATAAGGGCCGCGAAGTCGAACCGCTCGACCTCAACGCGCCTTAGTTAATGACCCGCGTCGCCGTCGACGCGTTGGGCGGGGACAGAGCGCCTGACGAGGTGATTCTCGGTGCGCGCGAGGCCGCCGACGGCGGCATCGACGTCGTGCTCTACGGCCCGGCGGGGCTCGACACGCGGGGCCTCGAGCTCGTCGAGACGGACGGCGCGATCGAGATGGCCGACAAGCCGGCCGAAGCAGTGCGGGCGAAGCCGGACTCGAGCCTCGTCAGCGCAGTGCGTGCGGTGGGTGACGGCAACGCCGACGCGGTGGTCTCCGCCGGGAACACAGGCGCGATGCTCGCGGCCGGCCTTTTGCACATTCGCCGCCTGCCGGGCGTGATGCGCCCTGCGATCGCCGTGCCGATCCCTTCGCGCAACGGGCCGTCTGTCTTGCTCGACGCCGGAGCGAACGCAGACGCGCGCGCGGAGCATCTCCTGCAGTTCGCCACGATGGGCTCGATCTTCAGCCACGAGATCATCGGCGTTGCCAATCCCGAGGTGCGGCTGCTGTCAATCGGTGAAGAGGACGAGAAAGGCAACTCCCTCGTGCTCGACGCTGCGGCGCTGTTGCGCGCGAGCGACCTCAACTTCAAGGGCAACGCCGAGAGCCGCGACCTGCTGCGCGGTGCAGCGGACGTCGTCGTTGCCGACGGCTTCACCGGGAACATCGCGCTGAAGCTGCTCGAGGGCACGATCCGCGAACTGCTCGATGCCCTGCGCGAGGAAATCACCGCGACGGCCACCGGGAAGCTCGGTGGACTGCTGATCCGCCCGGCTGCCAGGCGCCTGCGGACACGGCTCGACCCCGACACATACGGCGGCGCCTATCTGCTCGGGCTGCGCGGCCTCGCGGTGATCGCGCACGGCAACTCCGGCCGGACGGCCGTTGCCAACGCGATCCGCCTCGCCGCTCGTGGCGTGGAGCACGACGTGGTGGGTCGGCTGGCAGAGCGGCTCCCAGAACGCCGGCCCCTGACCGCCTCCGGCTCCCGCCCGGCAGAGCCGGGCTCCGCCGAAGGGTGACGTTGCACTTCTTCGGCAGCGACGTCCAGGAACCGGCGATTCCAGCGTGTCCGTGTATGATCGCGCGGATTTTTCAGGCCCCCCAAAACCGAACATTGAGGAGTTATGGCAGCGTCGCGTGAAGAGGTGTTCGAGCGCGTCAAGGAAGTTCTGACGGAGCAGCTCGGAGTTGAGGAAGATCAGATCACCGAGGAAGCGTCGTTCCAGGAAGACCTGGACGCAGACTCGCTCGACCTTGTCGAGTTGATCATGGAGCTCGAAGACCAGTTCGGGATCAAGATCTCGGACGAGGACGCCCAGAAGATCACGACCGTCGGCCAGGCCGTCGACTACGTCACGTCGCACCAGTAACAGCGCGGCGCAAGACCAGCAGAGAACCGCTGCGCTGCGGCGGCTGATCGACGACCTCGATCCTGAGCGGATCGCGCAGGCGTTCGCGCACCCGTCGTCGACGGTGGACCGGGCGTCCTCGTACGAAAGACTCGAGTTCCTCGGCGACGCTGTGCTCGGCTTCGCCGTGGCGACGACCCTCTACGAGCGCTACCCGGATGTGGACGAAGGTCTGCTCAGCCGGGTGCGCGCGGATGTCGTCTCGCGGCGCAGCTGCGCGGTGGTGGCGAAGCGGCTCGGTCTCGACGAGATGCTCGCCGAACGGCTGCCGGACGGCGGCTCGCTCGTGTCGAGCACGAACGTGCTTGCCGCGGTGCTCGAGGCGGCGCTCGGCGTCCTCTACATCGAGCACGGCGTGGAGGCGATCGTCGAGTCTGTGGCCGAGGCGTTCTGGCCGATCGCCGAGCATTCGCTCGCAACCGGCCCCGACCCGAAGACGCAGCTGCAGGAGCTGCTCGCCCGCAGAGGGACGACCGCGACTTACGCCTTGATCGAGACGATGGGCCCGCCGCACGACCGCCGTTTCCGTTGCGCGGTGATCGTCGACGGCGAGGTGATGGGTGTCGGCGAGGGCCGGTCGAAGAAGGATGCCGAGCAAATTGCGGCCTCCGAGGCGCTCGTTCAGCTCGACGCCCAGTAGCGTCCGTTCGGCCGTTTCTGGGGCGCCGCTGGCAAAGGAGGCAAGCCCGAGGGACGACGGGCAGTACCTGAGTACGACCGAGTTCCGAGCGCGCAGCATCCTGTAGTCCAGAGGCGCAAGCTTCGGCGGAGGCCGGCTCCGCCGGCCGGGAGTCGAAGCGATCCAGGACGGCCGACCCAGCCGATAGCCTCGCCGGGTGCATCTGAAGAGCATCAAGCTCCGCGGGTTCAAGTCCTTCGTCGACCCCGTGGAAATCCGGCTGGAGACTGGTGTGGCGGTGGTGGTCGGGCCGAACGGCTCCGGCAAGTCGAACGTCTCCGACTCGATCCTCGGGGCGACCGGCTCGATGAGCCCGGGCGAACTGCGCGCCGAGAAGCCGGACGACGTGCTGTTCGCAGGCTCGGGTGGCGCCGGCGGCCGTGAGGCGGTCGACCACTGCGAAGTCGAGCTGCTCTTCGACAACGCCGACGGCGCGTGGCCGGACCTGCCGTTCGCCGAGGTGGCGATCTCGCGGCGCCTGCATCGCGGCGGCGAGGGCCAGTACCTCGTCAATCGCGCGGGGGTCCGCCGGCTGGATCTCGTCGAGCTCTTGTCGGACGTCGGCCTGGGTGGCGGCCTGCGCTCGGTCATCTCGCAGGGCCGGGTCGAGACGGTGCTCAACTCGAAGCCGCTCGAGCGGCGCGAGCTCGTGGAAGAGGCTGCGGGGCTCGGTCGCTTCAAGCGCCGCCGTCACCGCGCTGAGTTGAAGCTCGCGCGCGTGAGCGTGCAGGTCGACCGCGCGCGCGACGTGGAAGCCGAAGTGAAGAAGCGACTGCGCCCGCTTGCGCTGCAGGCGACTGCGGCCGAACGCGCCGAGAAGCTCGGTGTCGAGATCGCAAAGCTCGAAGCGGCGATCGCGACGCTCGATCTCGCACGGCTCGCCGAGAAGCGCGCCGATGCGGAGACGCGCCGCGGCTCCGCCGCAGAGCAACGCCGCGGGCTCGAGGAGCGCATCGCCGCGCTGGTCGGCGAGCGCGAGCGCGCAGAAGAGGAATTGACAGACACGGCCGGCGAGCGCGAGCACGCGACCGCCGCGCTGTACCGCTTGCGGAGCAGCGGCGAGCGGCTGGCGATGCGCCGCGAATCTGCGGCTGCGCTCGCAACCGCGTTGCGCGGCGAACTCGATGTGGCACGGCGGTTCGACGCGTCCGGATCCGTC
>DASUKC010000115.1:0-43771 GCA_036278975.1 Gaiellaceae bacterium | reverse complement strand
GCGTTCGCAGCGAAGCGCTGCTGCTCGGCGACGTGCGCTTCGAGCCGCGCGAGCATCGTGTCGAATGCGTCGGCCAGCTCGCGGAACTCGTCGCTGCGGCCCGGTAGGTGAATTCGGTGCGAGAGCGATCCTTCCGCGGCCATCCGCGTGGCGTCGGTGATGCGCGTCAACGGGTCGAGCATCCGGCCCGCGAGAAGCCAGCCTCCGAGGAGGCCGAACACGAGCAGGAACGACATCACGATGACCGCGGTCGGAGCGAAGTCGCGCCACAGGTCGGCGTGGCTGCGCACCATGAAGACGACGCCGGGGTGAAAGCCGCGCGAAAGCGAGAAGTACCCGGCGGTGAGCAGCACCGCGCCCGCGAGCATGACGAAGCCCGCGTAGCTGAGCGTCAGCTTGAGGCGGACGCTCAGTCCCGGCGGCCTAGACATCGATGCGATACCCGGCGCCCGCGACGGTGGCGATGATCCACGGCTCGCCAAGTCGTTTGCGCAAGCCCGAGACGGTTATGCGCACGGCGTTGGTGAAGGGATCTGCGTTCTCGTCCCATGCGCGCGCGAGCAGGTCTTCGGCGCTGACGACGCCGCCGTCGGCTTCGACGAGCACTTCGAGAACCGCGAACTGCTTCCGCGTCAGCGCGACGTACTGGCCGTCGCGGTAGACCTCGCGGCGAAACGGATCGAGCCGAAGGCCCGCGATCTCGCGCACGGGAGGTCTCGAGTGTGCGCGGCGGCGATCGAGTGCGCGCAGACGCAGCACGAGCTCGCGCAGCTCGAACGGTTTCGTGAGGTAGTCGTCGGCTCCGAGCTCGAACCCGGTGGCCTTGTCGTCGAGGCGGTCGGCGGCGGTGAGCATGAGGATTGGCATGCCGCTGTCCGAGGCAACGATGCGCTTGGCGACCTCGTCGCCGCTCGGCCCGGGAATGTCCCGGTCGAGGACCGCGATGTCGTAGTCGTTGAAGCTCAGCAGCTCGAGTGCCGCGTCGCCGTCGAGTGCGATGTCGGCCGCAATCGCCTCCAGGCGGAGGCCGTCGCGAATCGCGTCTGCCATGTAGGGCTCGTCCTCGACGATCAAAACGCGCATGCTCTGATGCTAGAGCCGCCGCGTTTCGTCGGCATATCGAAAACCAGATACGGGCCGGCAACGCGGCGCTTTCTTGAATGAGGGCGTGGCCTACGCCAAATCAGCGCTTCTGGTCCTTGTCGTGGGGGTTGCCGCGACCTTTGCCTATCAGTCGCTCGCTTCTTCGAAAGAGTCAGCCGTCGAGGCGATTCCCAACACCGTGTGGCCCGCGTACGGCCAGGCGGCGTTCGTCAAAGACGGAGCGTCATACGCCGGCCCGCACCAGCACAGAGCGGCGATCGCGAGTCTCGCGAAGGTGATGACGGCCTACCTCGTGCTGCGCGACCACCCGTTACGTATGGGTGAGGAAGGCCCGACGCTCACGCTTACGGACGGCGATGTCGCCGACACCGACCTTCGCCGCGGGCGAGACGAATCCGTCGTGCCGGTCGTCGCCGGTGAGCAGTTGACCGAACGGCAGGCGCTGCAGGCGTTGCTGCTGCCGTCGGCGAACAACATCGCGGTGGTCTTGGCGCGGTGGGATCGCGGTTCGGTGCTCCGCTTCGTTTCCCGGATGAATGCGACGGCGCGATCGCTCGGCATGACTCACACGCACTACACCGATCCGAGCGGTTACGACGATACGACTGTGTCGACTGCCGCCGACCAAGTGCGCATCGTCGTTCAGGCAATGCGTGTGCTGGCGTTCGCGAACATCGTCGCAACACGGAGCGCGTGGCTACCGGTCGCCGGCATCGTGCACAACACCGACACCTTGCTCGGGCACGACGGGTTCGTCGGGGTCAAGACGGGGTCGGACCATGCAGCCGGTGGTTGTTTCGCGTTCCGCGTAGTTCTCCTGATCAAAGGCAAGCGGACGACAGTCACCGGCGTCGTGCTCGGACAGCCTGGTCACGATCAGATCGGGGCGGGTCTCGCCGCGGCTGCTGCCATGGTCGACCGCATCGCAGGTCGCAGGCGTACACCCGGAATCCCGAGAGGACAACCCGGTTAAGTTTTCTAAACGCGCGGTTCCGTTTATCATTTGCGGATGAGCAGCGCCAAGCGCGGCCGAGGTCGTCCGCGAAGCGAGGAAGCGCACCGTGCGATCTTGAGCGCGGCGGAGAAGCTGCTGCTCAAACACGGTCTCGTCGGGGTCAGCATGGACGAGATCGCGGACTATGCAGGCGTCAGCAAGGCGACCATCTATCGCCGGTGGCAATCGAAGGAACTGCTCGCGCTGGAAGCGCTGCTGTTGTCTTGGGACGGCGTCGACGACAAGAAGACAGACACCGGGACGCTGCGCGGCGACCTCCGCGCGATCTTGCGGCCGTGGGTGAAGCGCGTGACGGGACGCCGCTTCACGCCGTTGATCGCCGCCCTCACCGCTGAGGCGCATCGAGACCTGAAGTTCGCTCACACGTGGCAGGAGGGCTTCATGGAAAGTCGTCGCGCCGGCGACCGGGAGGTGTTCGCGCGCGCCATTCAGCGCGGCGAGATCAGTGCGAAGACGGACATCGATCTCGCGCTCGACATGATCTTCGGCACGCTTTACCACCGCCTCCTGCATGCGCACCAGCCGGTGTCGGTGCCGGTCGCGTACCGCGTGGTCGACCAGGTGCTCGCCGGCTTGCGTGCCTCTGCTTAGATAACAGACTTAGAGTTTCGTAAAAGAAGTCCAAGAGGGGTCATGGCTTTGGAGCAGGCAATCTGGCTCGTCGAGCATCTTGGGGTGCCCGCGAGTCTGCACGACGCGGACGGCGTCTTCGTCTATAGCAATCGGGGCGCGGAACAAGCAAGCGGTTACTCGAATGCCGAGCTGGTCGGCCGCTCGCACCTGGATCTCGTGCCGGAGAGCGAGCGGGCGAACATCGACGCACAGTTCCGGCGCGCTGCGGATGGTGAGCCCACCGACTTCGCGACCACGTTCATCGACGCCGGCGGGCAGCTGCGCGGCACACGCGCCCAATATCTGCCTTTGATCGAGGACGGCGCGGTAATCGGCGTGCTGATCATCGCCTTTGAGTTCTTCGCGCCGTCGCTGCTGCAAGGGCCTGTGCCGCAGCTGACCGCGCGCCAACGGGAGGTGCTGGCGATGATCGCGGCAGGGCTGTCGACGTCCGAGACGGCACGTCGCCTCTCGCTGTCCACGGAGACCGTGCGCAACCACCTGCGCGGTGCCTACAAGGAGCTCGGCGCGCACACGCGCGTCGAGGCGATCGCCGCCGCGCAGCGTCTCGGCCTGCTGTCGGCCCCGGGTCTCGCCCCGAGTCGTAAGCGCACGTAATCGCTCCAATTGGGTCAGGTTGCACGGCCGTGGCACCGGGAGACTCCACGCAGCAGAGAAGGGGGATGGGCAGGTGTCCGGCACGATCTTGGTGGTCGAAGACATGGACGTGGTCCGCGTGATGATCAGCACCGCGCTGAAGTCGCACGGTTACGAGGTGCTGAGCGCCGGATCGCCCGACGAGGCATTTCGGATTGCATCCGAGAACGAGATCGACCTGTTGATGACCGACCTTGCAATGCCCGGCGGAATCGGCGGGACCGAGCTTGCCGAACGTTTGACGGAGCAGCGGCCGAACTTGCGCGTGCTGTTCACGTCCGGCTACACCGCGGACGACGAGACCAAGCGCGCCGTCGCGAAGACGCGCGGCGCCTTCCTGCAGAAGCCGTTCGTGCTCGAGCAGCTCGCCGAAACCGTGCGCGCCCTACTCGACGGTTCTTCTTCGTCTTCTTAGTGCCCGGCGATAGCGTGCGGGACGTACGGCTCTTCGAGCCGCGCGATCTCCGCGTCGCTTAGCGACAGCTGCTCGGCAGCGATCGCGTCCTCGAGATGCGCGAGCTTCGTCGCGCCGACGATCGGGGCGGTAACTCCCGGCTTGTGCAGCAGCCATGCGAGCGCGACCTGCGCGCCGCTTACGCCGCGCTCGGTCGCCACATCGACAACGCGGTCGACGACAGCAAAGTCGATGTCCGGCGTGTAGAGCGAGTCACCAAACGCGTCGGTCTGCGCACGCGTGGTGAGCTTTTCGCCCTCCCGCGTGCGATTGCCGGCGAGCAATCCGCGCGCGAGCGGGCTCCACGGCAGCACGCCGACGCCCTGGTCGATGCACTGTGGGATCATCTCGCGCTCTTCCTCGCGGTAGACGAGGTTGTAGTGGTTCTGCATCGACACGAACGGCGTCTTTGCAGCCGCCTGCATCTTCGCGAACTCCCATGCGTACATGCTGCTCGCGCCGATGTACCGAGCCTTGCCGGCGCGAACGACGTCATGCAGTGCATCCATCGTCTCCTCGACCGGCGTGCGCTGGTCGAAGCGGTGGATCTGGTACAGGTCGACGTAGTCGAGGCCGAGGCGCTCGAGCGACGCGTCGATCGACGCGAGGATGTGCTTGCGCGAGAGCCCTTCGCCGTTCTGGCCGGGCATCGTCCGCATGCGCACCTTCGTCGCGAGGACGTACTCCTCGCGCATCCCGAATAGCTTCTTCAGGAGCTTGCCCGTGATGATCTCGCTCTGGCCGCCGTTGTAGACGTCGGCGGTGTCGAAGAACGTGATTCCCTGCTCGACGGCGTGGCGCACGATCGGCTCGGCCTCGTCTTCGCCGATCGCCCAGCGCCGCTCGTCGTGCTGTCCGTAGCTCATCATCCCGAGGCAGACGCGCGACACGCGTAGCCCGGTGCGGCCGAGGTTCACGTACTCCATGGCTTGCACGCTACCGCGATGGGTTCGAGTCAGGTCGCCCGAGGCTTCGCCCTCGCTGGGTGCTTTGCCGAGGCGAAGCGGCCCGGAGATGCCGTGGCAACAGTGCTTCGCCGTGATCAACGATCGTGGGTTTCCCGCGATGTCCCACGACGGGAAGCGGCGTACGGTCGAAGCGTGGCGTACCTGGTCGTCGGAGACGTGTCGTCCCAGCTGCTGCCGCTCGTCGAGGGACTGCGCGCCGCGCTCGAGCGCGCAGGCTTCGAGCCGGCGGATGCCGAGCCGAAGCTCGTTCTCAATGCCGTCGACCCGGCGCGTCCACGGCCGTTTCGCCGTCGGGCGCGCGGGACATTCGTTGCGGCGTTGCGCGCTCGCGACACCGCGCCCGCCGACCCGCTCCGCGACGGTTATCCCATCCTGGTTCGCGCGCTCGCGAACATCGCATTGACATATGTACCCGGCGACGGAGTGTGGTTCACCACGCTCGAGCGCGGCAGCTATCTCGTGCCGGAGACCAGCGGCATCGACGAGCTCGCCGCTCAAGTGGTCGCCCGGCTCGCACCGCTCGCACGCTCACAGCTCGTCATTGACAACGAGTTCCGCGCCGACCTCGAGTCAGAGCTTTGGGCTGGAGACGAGATCACGGAGTCGATCGCCGACGCCGGCCGTCGCCTGCAGGCGCTCGACCTTTTGCCGGCACCGTTTCCGGTCGAGGAGCTCGTCGACGAGCGTGACCTGCGCCATATCAAGCGCATCTACGGTCTTGGCGGCCTCTCCTACGGCAACCTCTCGGCGCGGAAGGATGCGCACCGGTTCTGGATGAGCGCGAGCGGAGTCGACAAAGCGCAGCTCGACCAGCCGGGCCGTGACATCCTGCTCGTCTCTGGGTACGACGAGGCGAACCACCGGATCGTGCTGAGTGTCCCACCGGTTGTCGAGCCGCGGCGCGTGTCCGTCGACGCGATCGAGCATTGGAAGATCTATCAGGGGCATCCGGACGTCGGCGCAATCCTGCACGTGCATGCCTGGGTGGAAGGCGTCGCTGGGACCGAGGTCAACTACCCCTGCGGCACGGAGGAACTAGCGGACAGCGTCGCCGCGCTCGTTGCGCTCGAACCCGACCCCGCTCACGCAGTGATCGGCTTGCGGAATCACGGCATCACGGCTACCGGAGACACGCTCGGAGAGATCCTCGATCGCGTCACCCCGCGGCTCCTTCGCCAAGTTCCGATGTCCTGATCCCTGGGCCGATGAGTTGTGGACGGCCGCGTGGTCCGATCCGACGGTGAATGACGTTGCGCTACTAAGATCGTGCGGGGTGAGTGCCACCGCTGACGTCGAAGGGCTGCTCGAGCAATACCGTCGCGAGCTGACGGCGTACTGCTACCGCATGCTCGGCTCGCCCTTCGAAGCCGAAGACGCGGTGCAGGACACGATGATCCGCGCCTGGCGCGGCATCGAACGCTTCGAAGGCCGCGCCGCGTTGAAGTCGTGGCTCTACCGCATCGCGACGAACGTCTGCCTGGACATGCTGAAGAGTCGCGAGCGGCGCGCACGGCCCGTCGATCTCGGCCCGGCGCAGGAGCCTGTGATCGAGAACCTCCACATCCCGGAGGGCGACGTGTGGGTGCTGCCGATCCCGGACCCGGCCGACGTGGCAGTCGAGCACGAGAGCATCCGTCTCGCGTTCGTCGCCGCGCTGCAGCACCTGCCGCCGCGGCAGCGCGCGGTGCTGATCCTCTGCGAGGTGCTGCGCTGGCAGGCCTCCGAAGCTGCGGAACTGCTCGACACGTCCGTCGCGTCGGTGAACAGTGCGCTGCAGCGGGCACGCGCGACGCTGTCGGAGAGTGACCTCGAGGCGCGTGAGCGTGAGCTGACGACGGAAGAGAAGGAACTCCTCGAGAAATTCGTCGGGGCCTTCGAGCGCTACGAGATGGACGAGCTCGCGACGCTGCTGCGCGAGGATGCGTCGCAGTCGATGCCGCCGTACGACCTGTGGCTCGCCGGCCGCGACGACGTGCTCGCGTGGTGGTTCGGGCCGGGCATCGGGTGCAAAGGCTCGCGGATGCTGCCCGCCGGCTCTGCCAACGGCCTGCCGGCGTTCGGACAGTTCAAACCGTCGCCCGCCGGCGGCTACGACCCGTGGGCGCTCGTCGTTGTCAGGCCGTCAGCCCGAGGGATCGAGGAGCTCACGTTCTTCCTCGACACCGAGCGGCTCTTCCCGCTGTTCGGGCTGCCGTCGCGGCTCGACGCATAGCGCCTCCTCGAGGCCGACAAAGGCGATCAACTCGCAGAGCTCCGGTGGCGCGGTAAGCCGCAGCTCGAGCCCTTGCCGCAGCGACGCCAGGCGCAGCCGAGCCAGCACATCGACGGCAAAGAGCGTCATCGAGATGTAGACCGCCGGCGGTGCGCGATCTCATCGGGACCAAACGAACAGCGGGCCGCGCCGATGCGGCCCGCCGTTCGAGATGCGCAGGTGCTACGCCGCCGAAACGGCGCTCTTCGAGGTGCGCGCCCCGAAGATCTTGAACGCGGGAGTCGCGTTCAAAAGCGTCCCGCCTGCCGCGAGGATGCCCAGGCCGATCCCCGTCAGCAGCAATGCGATTCCGACGACGATGCCGAACAACCCGAGCTGGCTTGCCATGAAGCTCATGTTCAGCGCAGTCGTCAGCGCTGTTTCGGTCACCCACACGTTGCGGGCGCCGTTCGACACGGGCTGCTTCGTGGTCGGGTCGACCGCCGCGTAGTCCGTGTTGTCCGTGCCGCCGCCCGGCATGAGCTGCGACTTCGGCGTTCCGTCCTTCGCGATGTAAATGCCCATCTGCGAGTACGTGTAGCCACCGGTCGCTTCGAGCGCGTGGATGTTCATGTACTCGGCGAAGACACGCGCCTTCTCGCCGGTATTGATCGTCTCATTGGCGACGCTCTTCGTCGGCCACTGCTTGACCGCCGAATACACCTTCGACTTCTGGGCCTCAGCCTTGATCGCCGACGGCGTCATGTCGGCCGAACCGACGATGTACTGGTACTTCAAGCTGTTGTTGACGGTGTTCCGTCCGTTGACGCCCATCACGATCGCAGTCACGCCGAACGCGATCAGGACGACGGCGGCGACGAACCCACCAATCTCGAGCACCTTGCGCATCTGACTCGTCCTTTCGCTGTCGTTGCCGGCGCTTCGGTGCGTCGGCGTCTTGACAGCAGGTTCGCTCGACGCCGCGTCAGGGCCATCGGGGCGGAGCCGCCGAGTCGCTGCGGGGAATTACGAAGGATCGAGTAGCCCGTGCGCCATGGCGTAGCGCACGAGATCGGCGCGGCGGGTCAGCCGGAGCTTCTGCATGATGTGCGCCCGGTGCGTCTCAGCGGTGCGCACGGAGATGTACAGCTCCTTCGCGATCTCTTGGTTCGTGTGGCCCAGAGCCAGCAGGCGCAAGACCTCGCGTTCGCGATCGGAGAGTGGATCCTCGTCTGCCGCGCGCTGCGCCGCAGCGTCGGCGGCGACGAGCCGCGCGCCGAGCTCCGGGTTCACGTAGTGGCCGCCCTTCGCCACTTCGCGCACGGCGTTCACCACCTCGGCATCGGCCGCTTCCTTCAGCACATAGCCGGATGCCCCTGCGGCGAAGGCTTCACGCACGTATCGCGGGTCGTCCTGCATCGAGAGCAGCAACACCTTCATGTCGGGGTGCTCGTGGAGGAGCATCGGCAGCGCCTCGAGCCCAGTCTGCTCCGGCATGACGACGTCCATGAGGACGACGTCCGGCTTCAGCGAGCGTGCCTCGAAGATCGCGTCGCGGCCGTTGCCCGCCTCGCCCACAGGCTCGATGTCGTCTTCCTGCGCGAGCAGAAGACGGATGCCGGAGCGAACGACCGGGTGGTCGTCCACGATCAGCACGCGAATCCGAGCGCCAGGCATGCGTTGACGTTAGCGCCACGCGTGGTCGGCGCGCTCGGCAGAAACCCGCAACAAGGCTCCCAGATCGCTCGCAACCTTGTCGGCACCGGCGGCGTGCAACGCCTCGGTGTCACCTGCCCGGTCGATCCCCACGACCACACTGCATCCTGCTGAGCGCGCCGCGCCAACGCCCGCTGGAGTGGTCTCGAATGCGGCCGTGCGGGACGGCTCGATGTCGAGCCGCTCGCATGCCGCCAAAACCATGTCCGGAGCGGGCTTTGGTGACAGTCCCAGCTCTTGCATCACTCTGCCATCGACTCCGATGTCGACGAGCTCGGAAAGCCCTGCTCGCGCCAGGATCGTTGCAGTGTTCGCGCTGGCCGACACGACAACGCATGCGATACCCGCATTCGCGGCGGTGTCCAGGTAGCGCGCAGCACTGGCGAACGCTGTGACACCCTCCTGGTCGAGCCGTTGCGTGAGCGCGACGCTCTTCGCGTTCGCAAGCCCGTAGATGGTCTCGGCGTCCGGCGGGTCGTCCGGTCTTCCCTCCGCGAGCGTGATACCCCGGCTGGACAGGAAAGCGCGAATGCCGTCGATCCGTGGGCGGCCGGCGAGATTCTCGTCGTAATCGGCGCGCCGGCTCAGCCGCGCGTAGTGGGAGAAGTGAACGCTCGCCCGCTCGGATCGCCGCGCAAGGAACGCGTCGAGCGTGTCTGCCCACGCTGCGAAATGCATTTCGTCGCTTGTCGTCAGCACGCCGTCCAAGTCGAAGACGCACGCGTCGACGTTGTTCGGCAGTCCGACGTCGTGATTAGTCGTGAGTGGAACGTCGACGCTGCGCACGAGACGCACGTGATCCTCGCGGGCGGCTGCTTCGAGTAGCGTCTCGACGTTGCTGCGCTCGGTGGCGAGGCGCGCCGTTCGTGCGTGCACCTCCTCCTGTGGGAGATGCGACGCTGGGCAGGCTGCGGACGCGGTCAACGCTTGGCTTGCGCTCGCGAACGCTCCGCGCCATTGGGTGCTGAGGTGATTCAGGTCGACATGTTGCGCAGGTGTAGCCACGGCCAAAGCGTGCGTCGGTATTGCCGAAGCGGCATCGGGACTTCTGCGGATGGCGCGTCCCGAAAACCGAGACACACTGCGGTGTACCGAAAGGAGCCTGAGATGTGGGACGTCCTGACCTGGCATAGCGGCACGCTCGCGATCGCGTGGTGGGCCGTGATTGTCGTCGTGGTGATCGGCCTTGCGGCGGGCGGAAGCGCGGCGCGGCGATGAGCTCTGTCGAAACACCGGCGATTCGGGCGAAGAGCTACGCCTTCCCGGCGACCATCGAGTGGCTCGCGGGTCGCACCGTATCCGCGCGTGTCGCAGGCAAACAGCATGTCGCGATCGGTCCGCCGGTCGAGTTCGGTGGCGGCGACCCGGTCGTCTGGAGCCCCGAGCACTTCTTCGTCGCAGCAGCTGCGAGCTGCCTCGCCGTGACCTACACCGGTCTCGCGCAGCGGCAGGGCTTGCATCTCTCGAGCCTGCGCGTGGAAGGTGAAGGCGTCGTCGGAACGCGCGATGACGGTCGTTTCGGCTTCACGGGATTGAAGCTCCAGCTTCGGATCGTCGTCCCGCCTGCCGAAGCGGACGTCGCGACGGAGCTTGCGCACGAGGCGCACGAACGCTGTCTAGTTGCGGTGTCGCTTGACTTGCCGGTAGACGTCGAGATCGACGTGCGAGCCGCCGGCGAGTAGCTAAGAAGCGGCGAGCGGCACGAACGCGATCATGCTCGTGCCGCTCGTAGACGACTCGATCGCGAGCGTCCCTCCGAGCAAGGCGAGACGCTCCTGCATGCCGATGATGCCGAGCGCTTCGCTGCGAACCTCTTGCGGGTCGAAGCCGCGACCGTCGTCTTCGACGACCGCGCTCACACCCCCGTCGCGGGTGGCCAGAACAATCGTCGCCGTCGTTGCGCCCGAATGCTTGGTGACGTTCGTGAGCGCCTCCTGCACGAAGCGGTAGAGCGCCGTCTCTGTTTCGGGCTGAAGCCGCTCGTCCGGAAGCGTCGATTCGACGCTGACGTTTATGCCGCTCGCTTCGGCGAGTGTCGAGGCGAGCCGTTCGAGCGCGGGGAGGAGGCCGAAGTCATCGAGCGACGAGGGGCGCAGCTCGACAGCCAGTGCGCGAACGTCCTGCAGCGCGCCGACAATCAGTTCGCGTAGGTTGTTCTCGGCCTGTGCGGCGCCAGCGTCGTCGCGAGCCGCACGGATCGTCTTCAGGCCGAGCAGGATGGATGTCAGCGCCTGCCCGGTCTCGTCGTGCAATTCGCGTGCAAGTCGTGCGCGTTCCTGTTCCTGCGCGGCGACCACGCGACGAACGGTGTCGCGTGCGACGCGTTCCGAGAGATCGACGGCAACGGCGGCACGAGCTGCGAAGATCTCGGCCAGGCGAAGGTCGGCATCCGTGAAGCGTGCCTCTTGACCGAGCTTGTCGTGCACGTTGATCACGCCGATCGCGCGGCCGCGGGCGATCAGCGGGACGTAGAGCCCTGTCCGCACGCTCATGCGCCGCGCCTCGTCCTGATCGACCTCGGGGTCGTCGATCACGTTGTCGACGCGTGCGCTCGTCCGGCGCGCGAGGACGCGACCCGACTTCGAGCGCTCTCGCGACACACGGTCGCCGACGATGCCGTGCGACGCCTGCTCCGCACTGTCCGCCGCTGCGATCCGCAGCTCGTTATCGTTGATCGGCAGGAAGACAATCGCGAGGCGCGCACCGATCAGTTCGCGGAGACGGCGACACACGAGGTCGAGCAGCCGGTCGAGCTCCGTCTCCTCGACCATAGAGCGCACGATCTCGTGCAAGGTCTCGAGCTGGTGCGACCAGCGGGTCGCCGATTCGTAGAGCCGGGCGTTCTCGATCGCGACCGCCGCCTGCCCCGCGAGCAGAGTGACGATTTCCTCGTCCTCACCGGAGAATGGTCCGCCGCCTGCCTTCTCCGTGAGATACAGGTTCCCGAAGGCGACCCCGCGCAGGAGGATCGGTACCCCGAGGAAGCTGCGCATCGGTGGGTGGTTGGGTGGAAAGCCGACGGAGCGCGGGTCGGCACCGAGGTCGTCGAGTCGCAGCGAATGTGCATCGCGAATCAGCGCGCCGAGAATGCCGCGCCCGTGCGGCAAGTCGCCAATTTCGCGGGCCGTTTCCTCGTCGATGCCTGTCGTGACGAAGCGCTCGAGTGATCGCCCGCTCTCGTCGATCACGCCGAGCGCTGCATATTGCGCGCCGGTCAGTTGCGCTGAGATCTCGACGAGCCGCTGAAGGAGACTGTCCAGCGAGAGTTCAGACGTCAGACCGACCGTCGCATCCAGCAGTGCCCGCAGACGGCTTTCATCCGGTACTGCTGCCATTTGACGTGAGCCTACCGCGCGGGTGCGGGTTTCCCGCATGCGCGGTCCGGGCGGTCGCCGATGGTTCGGCGCCGAGCGGGGAGCACGCTCAAATCGGCAAAAGGAGGCCCTGATGTTCGACACCGTGATCTGGGCAACGGATGGGTCGGAGGCCGCGGAACGAGCACTCCCGTTCGCGACGACCCTGGCTGGCGCACCGGGGACGAAGCTCATAGTCGTGCACGTGCGCGAGCTCCTCGGGGCGCGCGCTGGCGTGTACCCGGCGCGCGCCGACGACGACGAACTCGTGGACAAGCTGGAGCAGCAGGCCGACCAGCTGCGGAAGGGCGGGCTCGACGCGAGCCTTCGAGTCGTGACGTCGCTCGATGCCAACGCGGCGCACGCCATTGCGGACGTCGCGATGGAAGTCGGCGCGAACGTGATCGTCATCGGCACCCGCGGCCGTGGTCTCGTGGCAGGACTGGTGCTCGGGAGCGTTACGCAGCGGCTGCTGCACGTCGCGCACTGCCCGGTGCTCGCAGTTCCCCCACAGGCAGCCACCGCACCTGAAGAGGTCAAACAGCTCGAGCAGGTACGTGTCCCCAGCTAAGGTCCGGACGATGGACAAACCCGGCGAAGAGAGGCGCGCGGTCACACTTGTGGCCGCGCACGCCTTCGACATCGACGCGGTAAAGCAGCGCCTCGCGGCAGCAAATGGTGGTTACGAAGCCGTGCACGAATCGGCGGGCGTCGAGCTTGGCGTGTACGTGCTCGTTGCACCGGAGCCGGACCGCCAGCAGCCGCACGAGGACGACGAGATCTACATCGTGCTCGAGGGCACTGGCACGCTCGACGTCGCGGGGAAGTCGGTGGAGTTGCGCGAAGGACATGCGGTGTTCGTCCCCGCCGGCGTCGAGCATCGCTTCTCGGGGTACGAGCAGCTCAGCGTGCTCGTGATCTTCGAGCGTCGTCGCTGACCCGCGCGACGCCGCCGGCGATCGCCGCTTCGGCGACGGCCTGAGCGACCGCAGGTGCGACTGCTCGGTCGAACACACTCGGCACCACGTAGTCGGGCGACAAGTGGTCAGGCTCGATGACGGCCGCGAGCGCGAACGCGGCTTCGATTTCCATTTCGCTTGTGATCGTGCGTGCGCGGACGTCGAGCGCGCCACGGAACACACCGGGGAAGGCGAGCACGTTGTTGATCTGGTTCGGGTAGTCGGAGCGTCCTGTCGCGATGACGGCCACGTGCTCTTCGATTTCTTCCGGGTCGACCTCGGGTCTCGGATTCGCGAGTGCGAAGACGATCGCGTCCGGTGCCATGCGCGCGATGCCAGTCGCGCTGACGGCGCCGGGAACTGAGACGCCGATGAAGACATCGGCGCCGTCCAGCAGTTCGTCCGCGGTCCCGCGCACACCCTCAGGGTTCGTTCGCTGTGCGTACGCCTGTTTCGCGACGCTCAGCCCGGGCCGGCCCGGATAGAGCGCGCCCTCCTCGTCGCATCCGACGATGTGCCGCGCGCCCGCGCCGAGCAGGATCTCGGTGACAGCGGTTCCTGCTGCGCCGCAGCCGGTCGTCACGATGTGCACGTCGGCGAGATCCTTGTCCACGACCCGCAGAGCGTTCGTGAGCGCCGCGAGCACGACGATTGCCGTTCCGTGCTGGTCGTCGTGGAACACCGGGATCTCGAGTGCATCGCGGAGCTGTCGCTCCACTTCGAAGCACCGGGGCGCGGAGATGTCCTCGAGGTTGATGCCGCCAAAGCTGGGCGCGATTGCCGTCACCGTCGCGACGATTTCGTCGACGTCCTGTGTGTCGAGGCAGATCGGGAACGCGTCGATGCCGCCGAACTCCTTGAACAGCACCGCCTTGCCTTCCATCACGGGCATGGCTGCTGCAGGGCCGATATTCCCCAACCCGAGCACCGCGGAGCCGTCGCTGACGACGGCGACCATGTGCTGCCGCGCCGTCAACGACCACGCTTTCTCGGGATCGTCGGCTATCGCCTGCGCGACACGCGCAACACCAGGTGTGTACGCCATCGAGAGTTCGTCGCGTGTTGTCACGGGATGCCTGGGCGTGACCCCGATCTTGCCTCCGAGATGCATCAAGAAGGTGCGATCGGAAACGTGGAGGACGTCGATGCCCTCGACTCGCCGGACGGCGCGCACGACCTCGTCGAGATGTGCAGCGTCGGCCGCGAGGACGGTGACGTCGCGAAGCTTCGTGTCGCGTTCCACGCGCACGAGGTCGATTGCTCCGAGCGACGCGCCGGTTTCGCCGATGGTTGCAGCAAGGCGCGCGAACGCGCCGGGGTGATCGTCAAGGCGAACGCGAACCGTGGCCGAAAACGACGATGAAGGATGACTCATGAGCTCAGAGCCAACGACACGTACAGCGATTGCGTGTATGCCCACAGACAGGACAGCGCGGATCACGCGGAACCAGCCTGCGCTTCGCCGTGCCTGCCGTCAGCATCAGGAAGGACGCGAACAGCACAAGCAGCGTGAGGATCACGGCGCGACCTCTTCGTTTGCGATCACACGGGCGATGTCAAGCGTCGAGAGCACTCCGCACGGCCGGCCCGTCAACGGGTCGAGAACAGCGAGATGCGACACGCCGTTCTCGGCGAGCATCTGCGCGGCATGATCGAGACGATCGTCGCTCTCGATCGTGAGTAGAGGCGTCACCGACGAGTCACGGGCGGTGAGCTCGTCGAAATCGCCGCGCGCAGCCGCGACGAGGTCGACGTCGGAGACGATGCCCCAGAGCTCGACGGTCTCGTCGTCCTCGCTGCCGTAGTCGAAGACGTAGACGGCGTGGACGCGCTTCCGCGCCATGATCTGCGCGACCACGCGAAGCGGCGTGTCGGGCGGGCAGCTGATCAGACCGGAGGTCATCGCGTCCTCGACGCGGCTACGGAAGAAGGTGCGCCCGGTCTCGTTTCGTGTCGCTGCGCTCGTCATATGCGGATCGTCGGGTCGGATGGGCGTAGCGGCATCGGGGGCAACCCACACGGTCTTGGCGGGAAACCCTGATGCCGCTACGCCGGCCGGCGCAGACCATGCGGTCCATGGGCGGTCTGTTCCTTGAGCTGCATCCCCCACTCACAGCCGAGGAAGCCGTCCTCGAGGCGGATCGCTGCCTCGAATGCGGCGGCCAAATGACCGCCCCTTGCACTGCGGCCTGTCCGGCGGGCGTCGATGTTCCCGCGTTCGTTGCGGCAATCGCGGACGACGCCCCCGAGGCCGCGGCGCGCACGATCTTCGCCGCAAACCTGCTCGGTGGAACCTGTGCGCGCGTGTGTCCTGTCGAGGAACTGTGCGCGCGCGGCTGTGTGTTGCTACACGAGGGCCGTCCGGCGATCGACATCGCTGGGCTCCAGCGCTACGCGACCGACTGGGCGTATGCGCACGAGCTCGAGCTGCGCGAGCGCGCACCCCTTACGCATCGGAGGGTCGCCGTCATCGGCGCGGGACCGGCAGGCCTCGCCGCGGCGGGCGAGCTTGCCGCACTCGGGCATGACGTCACCGTGTACGACGCCCGGCCGCTGCCAGGCGGGCTTGTCCGCTACGCCATTGCGCCCTACCGGCAATTCGAGCGGCCGCTGCCCGAAGAGGTGCGCTTGCTCGGCCGCCTCGGAGTGAAGTTTCGCCTGCATGTCGACGTCGACGAATCTCTCCTGCGCCGGCTCGAGCATGATGCCGACGCGATCGTGCTTGCGATCGGGATGGGCGGCGACTCCGACGTGCGCTATCCGGGCGACGACCTCCAGGGCGTCTGGGACTCGCTGCCGTTCATCGAACAGCTGAAGACCGGGACGCCGCCTGACGTGGGCGAGCGCGTGATCGTGCTCGGCGGCGGGAACACCGCGATCGACTGTGCCGTCGAAGCGCGACGGCTCGGCGCCCGCAGCGTGACTCTCGCGTATCGCCGGACACGTGCAGAGATGCCGGCGTACGCGCACGAGGTGGAGCTCGCGGAACGCGAAGGCGTGCGTTTCGAGTGGCTGACCACGCCGGTTCGCGTGCTCGGCAGCCGCGGCCGGCTCGCCGCAGTGGAGTTTCGTCGCATGCGTCTCGGTTCGCCGGGCGACGACGGCCGGCGCCGGCCCGAAGAGGTTCCTGGCAGCGAGTACACGCTCCCGGCCGACACGGTCGTGAAAGCGATCGGCCAGAAGCCGCGCACCGAGTTCGTCGAGCTGATCGACGGAGTGCGCGTCGTCAACGGCAAGCTCGTCGTCGACGAGCGCGGCCGGACAGGCAATCCGAAAGTCTTTGCCGCAGGCGACGCGATCAACGGCGGTTCGACCGTCGTCGAGGCTGTGCGCGGCGCGAAGCTCGCGGCGCTCGCCGTCCACGAGGCAATCGCATGATCGAAGTGCGCTGGCATGCGCGCGCCGGCCAGGGCGCGAAAACCGCCGCCCAGCTGTTGGCCGAAGCGATGCTGCGCGCCGGCAAGTACGTCCAAGCCTTTCCCGAATACGGCCCCGAGCGCCGCGGAGCCCCGATGCGCGCCTACACGCGGATCGACAGGCAGCCGATCCGGCGTCACGACTCCGTCACGCATCCCGACGTCGTCGTCGTTCTCGATCCTTCACTCGTCCACGAGAGCGACGTCACCGATGGGATGGAGGAGGGCGGCCTCGTGCTCGTGAACGCAACAACCGTTCCGCCGGAGCTCTCCGGCGCGAACGTGCGCTGCGTCACAGCCGAGGCCAGCGTGAACGTGGCGATGGCAGGCGCGATCGCCGCGGCGCTCGGTGAGCCGTCACCCAACGACGTCGCCGATGCGGCTGTCGCACTGCTCGGCAAGAAGGCCGACGCAGATGCGTTGCGCGCAGCTGCGGAGGAGGGCTTCAATGCCTGAGCTGCGTGCATGGCAGGAGCTGCCGCTCGGCGGCGTCGTGACACCCGACGAGGACGAGCGCCCGCGCACGGGCAGCTATCGCACGGGGCTCCGCCCTGAGGTCGACATGTCGAAGTGCGTGAACTGCCTGCTGTGTTGGGTCTACTGCCCCGACAACGCGGCCCGGCAGGAAGCCGGCCACTTCACGCATATCGAGCTCGACTTCTGCAAAGGCTGCGAGATCTGCGCCGAGGTCTGCCCCACCGGCGCGATCCAGATGGTGAACGAATGAGGATGCAGTTGCTCACCGGCGGCGAAGCCGTTGCGCACGCGATGCGGCAGATCGACCCGGACGTCGTGCCGGTGTACCCGATCACGCCACAGACGCCGATCATCCAGGTCTTCGCGTCCCTTACGGCCGACGGCCGCGACCACACGGAGATCGTCAACGTCGAGTCTGAGCACTCTGCCATGAGCGCGGCGATCGGCTCCGCGCTGTCCGGTGCGCGCACGATGACCGCGACGAGCTCTCAGGGACTTGCACTGATGTCGGAGGTCGTCTATATCGCGGCGGCGATGCGAGCGCCCATCGTCGTAGCGCTCGGAAACCGCGCCCTGTCGGGACCGATCAACATCCATTGCGACCATTCCGACTCGATGCTGATCCGCGACTCGGGTGCGATCCAGCTCTTCGTCGAGAACGCGCAGGAGGCATACGACGTCATGCTTCTTGCTGTGCGTCTCGCCGAGCGCGAGGACGTGATGTTGCCGGTGTTCGTGTGTCAGGACGGCTTCACGATCACCCATTCCGCCGAGCCCGTGCGGCTGCTCTCGGACGCGAAGGCGTCGCGCTTCGTCGGCGACTACCGGATTCCGCACTCGCTACTCGATGTGGCGCACCCGACGAGCCAAGGGCCGTTTGCGATGCCTGACTACTACTTCGAGTTGCGCCACCAGCAGGTGGCTGCCATGGAACGCGCGCTCGAGGCGATCGACGAGCTTGGTCACGAGCTCTCCCGTCTCACCGGTCGCCTCTACACGACCGTCGAGGAGTACCGGCTCGACGGTGCGGAGCACGCGATCGTGTGTATGGGCTCGACCGCGGGAACGGTGAAGGACGTCGTGGACGACTTGCGCGACGAGGGTGAGCGGATCGGCTTGCTACGCGTTTGTTCGTACCGCCCGTTTCCGGAGCAGGGCGTGCGCGATGCACTCGCGGCGGTTGACGCAGTCATTGTCCTCGACCGCGCGGATGCACCCGGTGCGCGCGGCCCGCTTGCCACCGAGGTCGCCGCAGCCCTGTACGGCTCCGGCATTCGCCTGCGCGGCCACGTGTACGGGCTCGGCGGACGGGAGCTTCACCCTGAGGACATACGAGACGTCATCGAGGGTCGCTGCGACCGGTACGTCGGCTTGAGGAGCGAGTCGTGGCTCGTCTGAAGCGTCTTGCGGAGAACGAGCATGGTGTCGCGCCGCTCGGCTCGGGGCACTCGCTGTGTCAGGGGTGCGGCATCCCGCTTGTCGTGCGGACGGTGCTCGATTCGATCGCTGGTCCGAAAGTCGTCGTCAGCGCGACAGGCTGCCTCGAGGTGGCGACGACGCGCTTCCCGACGACCGCGTGGAACGTGCCGTGGCTGCATGTTGCGTTCGAAAACTCAGCCGCGGTGGTCGCAGGTGCCGAGTCGGCGTACCGCGCGCTTCGCCGGCGCCACGCGGTCGAGGGGGAAGAGATCACGTTCGTCGCCTTCGCCGGCGACGGCGGCACCTATGACATCGGTCTGCAGGCGCTGTCCGGGGCGCTCGAGCGCGGCCACCGGTTCATCTTCTGCTGCTACGACAACGAGGCGTACATGAACACCGGTGTCCAGCGTTCTGGCGCGACACCGTTCGGCGCCTCGACGACGACATCTCCGTCGGGAAAGGTCGGTCTCGGCAAGCTGCAGGAGCGCAAGGACATGACGGCGATTGCGGTCGCGCATCACGTGCCGTACGTCGCGCAGGCCGCCGCAGCACACTGGCACGATCTTGCGCGCAAAGCCGAGAAGGCCGCAGCCGCCCAGGGGCCTGCGTTCCTGAACGTGCTGTCCGACTGCCCGGTCGGCTGGGGACACGAGCCGCGCGAGTTCAAGCGGATCCTCGACGCCGCGGTCGAGACGCGCTTCTGGCCGCTGTACGAGGTCGACCACGGTGAGTATCGGCTGACGTACGAGCCGACCGACCGCCTGCCGGTCGAACGCTGGCTCGAAGGGCAGAAGCGGTTTGCGCACTTGCTCCGGCCCGAGAACGCCGACCTCGTCAAGCACATCCAACACCGCATCGACGACGACTGGGACGCTCTCGTCGCGTGCTGCGCGTAGAAACCCGCGTCCTGCTCAGCGCCGACGCGGATGGACGGTGCGCGCCACGCAACGACGATCCAAGCGAAAGGAGGCGCTTATCAATGAAGGCGCTTGTGTACCACGGTCCAGGCCAGCGGGCCTGGGAAGAGGTGCCGGCACCGAAGATCCTCGAGCCGACGGATGCGATCGTGCAGATCACGTCGGCGACGATCTGCGGCACGGACCTCCACATCCTGAAGGGCGATGTACCCGAAACCACTCCCGGGACGATTCTCGGCCATGAGGCCGTCGGGATTGTCACCGAGGTCGGTTCGGCGGTGACGACGATCGAGCCAGGCGACCGGGTGCTCGTCTCGTGCATCACGTCGTGTGGTCGCTGCGAGTACTGCAAGGAAGGCCGCTACGGGCTCTGCACCGGCGGCGGAGGTTGGATCTTCGGTCACACGATCAACGGGCTCCAGGCGGAGTTCGCGCGGGTGCCGTTCGCCGACACGTCGGTGTACAAGGTTCCCGAGGGCCTCACGGACGAAGACGTGTTGTTCCTCGCCGACATCCTGCCGACGGCATTCGAAGTCGGCGTCCTGAACGGTGGCATCAAGCCGGGCGACACTGTCGCGATCGTCGGCGCCGGGCCAATCGGCCTCGCCGCCATCATGACGGCGAAGCTCTTCACACCCGGGAAGATCATCGCGATCGACCTGGCGGACAGCCGGCTTGCAAAGGCGTTGGAGTTCGGCGCCGACGTCGGCTTCAACGCAAGCGACGATCCCCTCGCCAAGGTGATGGAAGTCACCGGCGGCGTAGGCGTCGATGTTGCGATCGAAGCAGTCGGTGTTCCCGAGACGTTCGAGCTCTGCACCGAGCTCGTGAAGCCGGGCGGCAGGGTTGCCAACGTGGGTGTCCACGGTCACTCGGCAACGTTGCATCTCGAGACGCTGTGGATCCGCGACGTGACGATCACGACCGGGCTGGTCGACGCGAACACAACGGCGCGCCTGCTCAAGCTGATCGAGGAGCGGCGGCTCGATCCGTCGCCGTTCGCGACGCACCGCTTCGCGCTTGCCGACACCGAGGAGGCGTACGACGTCTTCGCGGCGGCTGGTGAGACGAACTGCTTGAAGGTCGTGCTTACGGCCGAGCCGGTTCCCGCGCTGCCTGAGCACGCGCGTGAGACCGCAACCGTCTAGAGAAAGACCGAGGGCCCGGCGTCCGCCGGGCCCTCACTTTGCATCCGGTTAGATGGACGCAGTGTCTGCGTGCACGCGCTCGTGCGTCGCCGGCGAGTTACCCGGCACGACGAGAACAGGGCACGGCGCGTCGTGCATGACGCCCGTCGAGACGCTGCCGAACACGAACCGGTGGAATGCGCCCCAGCCGTGTGCGCCGAGCACGATCAGCCGGACGTCGCGCTCGCGTGCGATACGGCAGATCTCGTCGACAACGGCGCCGCTACACGCGACAGTCTCACATTCGACCCCGGCATCTTCGGCGAGCCGTGAGGTCTCCGCCAACACGCCGAGAACATGTGCTCTTTCGGCGGCAAGCAGGTCTTCGTGGATCTCCGCGTAGCCGTAGTAGCCGTACGAGGGCAGTGTCACGTGCTCGACGGAGACCGCGACCAGTGGAGCGTCAAGCGCCTTGGCCAGCTCGAGGGCCTCGCGCGTCGCGTCCGCCGCAGAGGGCGATCCGTCGGTGGCGAGGAGGATCTCGCTGCTCATGTTGTCTCCTTGTTTGACGCTCCAAGCGTCGCTGCCTGCGGTCGCCAATGGATCGGGGTGAGGGCGGGTCGAAGACGCGTAGTTCTCCGCAACATGCACACGGCGGAGTGACGACGGTTCGTGGCTTCCAAGCCGGGACGATGGACGCATGACGAGTGGGCTCGTACTGCCGCGGGCGGAGGACGTGATCCTCCGTGACGGCTCGACGCTGCGTCTCCGCGCGGCGACAACCGACGACATCGACACGCTGGTCTCGTTCTTCGCCGGTCTCTCACCGGAGAGCCGGTATCTCCGTTTCCAGGGCGCCGCCTTGATCGACCGCAAGACGGTTGCGCCGTTCGTCGCGCCCGAGAGCCTGTCCGTGCTTGCCGAGCGCGCGAGTGACGACGTCGTCGCCGTTGCGACCTTCGTGCGTCTGCGCGATCCGAAGCGTGCGGAGGCTGCGTTTGCCGTGTCGGACGCGCTCCAAGGGCGCGGGGTGGGAACGCGGCTGCTCGAGCGACTCGCCGCACATGCGGCCGATGCCGGCATCGAGGAGTTCGTCGCGCAAGTGCTGCCTCAGAACAACGCGATGCTCAACGTCTTCGCGGACGCCGGGTTTGCTGTGCGTCGCAGTCTCGAGGGCGGTGTAGTCGAGGTTCGACTCGCGATCGCAGCGACCGACGAGTATCGCGTACGCACGGACGAGCGCGACCACGTGGCGGTCGCCGCGTCGCTCGAGCCGTTTTTCAAGCCGGAGCGCATCGCAGTTGTCGGCGCCTCTGCCCGCCGCGGGACGATCGGCGGCGAGCTCTTCCGCAATATCCTCGGTGCGGACTTCAAAGGCGCGGCGTATCCGGTCAACGTCAAGCGAGAGCCGGTAGGCGGTGTTCCCGCGTATGCGTCGATCGAGGAGATTCCCGCCGACATCGATCTCGCCGTCATCTGCGTGCCGGGCCAGCATGTGCTCGAGGCTGCGGAGTCGGCATTGCGCAAAGGCGTAAAGGCGCTCTGCGTCATCTCCGCCGGCTTTGCCGAGGTGGGCGCGGAAGGGGCGGCGCGGCAAGAGCGGCTGCTTTCTCTCGTGCGCGCGCACGGTGCGCGCCTGATCGGCCCCAACTGTCTCGGTATCGCCGTCGCCGGCCCAAGCCTGAACGCGACATTCGCGGGGCGTGAGTTTCCCGCCGGCCGCGCCGCCTTCTCGTCGCAGAGCGGCGCGCTCGGTATCGCAATGCTCGAGCAGTCGCAGGACCGCGGGCTCGGCTTCTCCTCCTTCGTGTCGGTTGGCAACAAGGCGGACGTGTCGTCGAACGACCTCCTCGAATACTGGGAGGACGACCCTGAAACCGATCAGATCATTCTGTACCTCGAAGGGTTCGGGAACCCGCGCAAGTTCGCCCGCGTCGCCCGTCGCGTCGCGCGGTCGAAGCCGATCCTCGCGATGCGGAGCGGCACGAGTCGAGTCGGCGCGCGTGCCGCGAGCTCGCATACCGCAGCGCTCGCCGGGTCGGACGCTGCGGTCGAGGCACTGTTCCGCCAGGCAGGCGTCTTGCGCGCGAACACGCTCGAGGAGCTCGTCGACGCTGCCGTGCTTCTCTCGTCGCAGCCGCTCCCGCGTGGCAACCGTGTCGCCGTGCTCACGAACGCGGGTGGTTGCGGGATCCTCGCCGCTGATGCCTGCGACGCGTCCGGGCTGGCGCTACCCGAGCCGGGTGACGCGACTAAGGCGCAACTCGCAGAGCTTCTCCCTGCCGAGGCGAGCCTCGGCAACCCGATCGACATGCTCGGCTCCGCAACCGATGTGACGTACGAGCGCACTCTTCCCGTGCTGCTCGCGGATCCGGGAATCGACGCGGTCATGGTCGTGTTCGTGCTGACGATCGTGGCCGATACGCAGAGCGTCTGCGACGCGATCGCCCGTGTCGCTTCTACTTCGGACAAACCAGTCGTGCCGGTCGTGATGAGCTCAGACGGAGCGATGCGCGGCGCGTTCTCGTATCCGGAGTCTGCTGCGCGCGCGCTCGGTCTGGCCGCACGGCGCGCGGAGTGGCTCGCGCGTCCCGCAGGGAGCGTGCCCGAGCTCGACGGCGTCGACGAGGCGGCCGCGCGCGCGATCGTCGCGAAGCAGCTTGCGGGGACCGACGACAGCTGGCTCGACCCGCGCACCACACGGGCCCTTCTTCAGTCGTACGGACTTCCGGTCGTGCCCGAGCGCACCGCGTCGACGCCTGACGAGGCTGCGACCGTCGCCGAACAGCTCGGCCTCCCCGCCGTCGTGAAGACGGCGGCCGCGGGGGCCCACAAGTCCGAGAGCGGCGGAGTGGCTCTCGACCTTCGCTCCGCAGGCGAAGTTCGAGATGCCGCTCGCCGCATCGGGTGCCCGGTGATCGTGCAGCCGTTCCTGAAGGGAACGACCGAGTTGCTCGCCGGCATCGTGCAGGACCCGACGTTCGGCCCGCTTGTCGCATTCGGCCCGGGCGGCACGCTCGCGGAGCTGATCGGCGAAGCGCGGTTCGCGTTGGCGCCGCTCACCGACGTCGACGCGGAGGTTGCAATGGCCTCGGGCAAGGCGGCACGGCTGATCGCCGGCTGGCGCGGAGCGCCGCCCGCCGACCAGGCGTCGCTCAAGGATCTTCTGCACCGGCTGTCGCGCCTGTCGGTCGACGTGCCGGAGGTCGCGGAGCTCGACCTGAACCCGGTGCTCGCAGGGCCGGACGGCTGCGTCGTCGTCGACGCGCGTGTCCGGCTTCGGTGGCCGGCGCCTTCGTTCAGCCCGAAGACCTGGTGAGAATACGGCGCGTCTGCGCCGCGATCTCGAGATCCTCGCGCGCCTCGACGACGTAAACGCGGTCGCCGACCTTCCGGTCGCCCGTTCCGCTGTCGTTGCGCTCGTCGACGGACAGCCCGAGGTGGGCGAGGCACGCTTCGGCGCGCACGCGAGAGGCGTTCTCGCCGACACCGCCCGTGAACACGATCGCGTCGAGTCCACCGAGGGATGCGGTCATCGCGCCGATGCCTGCGCGCAGGCGGTGCAGGTACACGCCAAGTGCGAGCACCGCTTCGTTGTCGTCGCGCTTGAGCAGTTCGCGCATGTCGGGCGTGCCGGCGAGGCCGAGCAGTCCCGATCGGTGCTCGAGTGTGGCTGCGAGCTCTGACGGCGGTGTGCCGGCGTGCTCTTCCAGCCACAGCACGAGACCGGGATCGATCTCGCCGGAGCGCGTCGCCATCACGAGCCCATCGAGCGGCGTGAAGCCCATCGTCGTATCGACCGACCTTCCGTCGGCGACTGCGCACAGCGAGGCGCCCGCGCCAAGATGGCACGTCACCAGCCGTGGGCCTGCACCGAGCTCGCGCGCGCGGCGCGCCGCATAGCCATGACTGAGGCCGTGGAAGCCGTACTTCCTGAGCTGCCAGCGATTGCGCCACTGCTTCGGGATCGCGTACGTCGACGCCGCCTCTGGCATCTGCGCGTGGAACGCGGTGTCGAAGCATGCGACCGCCGGCACATCGGGCAGCGCGCGCGTGACCACAGCCAGCGCCTCGAGCGACTTCGGCTGGTGCAACGGCGCAAGGTCGGTCAGAGCGGTCAACCGCGCGACGACGTCGTCGTCGATGCGCACCGACTCGACGAAGTCGACCCCGCCGTGGACGATGCGATGCCCGATAGCGTCCGCCGCGGGTAAGTCGTCGGTCGACTCGCCAGACCAAACAAGCTCGTCCTTGTCGTTCAGCAGTCGCAGCTTCAGCGAGCTGCTGCCTGCGTTGACGACTAAGACGTCCAAGCCCAATCCGTGACCTCGGGTGCGTCCTCGCCTTCGAGGCGTGTGTAGGCGCGGCACTCGAGGCGCGTCTCGACCATCAGCTGGCGCAGGTGCGCGGCGCGGGGGCCGAGTTGCGGGACGCGGTCGATCACGTCGATCACGAGATGGAAGCGGTCGAGATCGTTCAGCATCACCATGTCGAAGGGTGTCGTCGTGGTGCCTTCTTCCTTGTAGCCGCGCACGTGGAAGTTTGCGTGGTTCGTGCGGCGGTAGGTCAGGCGGTGGATCAGCCAGGGGTAGCCGTGGTATGCGAAGACGACCGGGCGATCAACCGTAAAAAGTGAGTCGAATTCGGTGTCGGACATCCCGTGCGGATGCTCGCTCTCGGGCTGCAGGCGCATCAGGTCGACGACGTTGACCACGCGCACGCGCAACTCGGGAACGTGCTGGCGCAGGATGGTCACCGCGGCGAGCGTCTCGAGAGTCGGAACGTCGCCGGCGCAGGCGAGCACCACGTCGGGATCTTCGCCGTCGATGTCGTTCGACGCCCACTCCCAGATGCCGGCGCCGCGCGTGCAGTGGACGATCGCGTCGTCGATCGAAAGCCAGTTCGGGCTCGGTTGCTTCCCCGCGACGATGACGTTGACGTAGTGGCGGCTGCGCAGGCAATGATCGCCGACAGAGAGCAGCGTGTTGGCATCGGGCGGCAGGTAAACGCGGATGATCTCGGCCTTCTTGTTGACGACGTGGTCGATGAAGCCCGGGTCCTGGTGCGAGAAGCCGTTGTGGTCCTGGCGCCACACGTGCGACGAGAGCAGGTAGTTGAGCGACGCGATCGGGCGGCGCCACGGCATCGTGCGCGTCACCTTCAACCACTTCGCATGCTGGTTGAACATGGCGTCGATGATGTGGATGAACGCCTCGTAGCAATTGAAGACGCCGTGCCTGCCCGTGAGGAGGTACCCCTCGAGCCAGCCTTGGCACAGGTGCTCGGACAGCACCTCCATCACGCGTCCGTCGGGTGAGAGGCGGTCGTCAGTCGGCAGCGTCTCTGCGTCCCATGCGCGCGTCGTCGTCTCGAAGACCGCTCCCAGGCGATTCGACGCAGTTTCGTCCGGGCCGAAGATGCGGAAGTTCGTGTCGTTGCGTGCTACGACGTCGCGCAGAAACGTGCCGAGGACTCGAGTCGCTTCGCTCGATGTCGAACCTGGTATCGGCACGTCGACGGCGTAATCGCGGAAGTCAGGCAGCGCGAGGTCCTGCAAGAGCACGCCGCCGTTCGTGACCGGGTTCGCGCTCATACGGCGATGTTCTTTCGGCGCGAGCATGGCAATCGCGGTCTCGAGCGCCCCGTGCTCGTCGAACAGCTCATCCGGGCGATAGCTGCGCAGCCAATCCTCGAGCAGCATGAGGTGATGCGGGTTGGTGCGCACTTCTGCGAACGGCACCTGGTGCGAGCGCCACGTGCCTTCGGCGGGCAGACCGTCGACTTCCTTCGGACCCGTCCAGCCCTTCGGGGTGCGCAACACGATCATCGGCCACGCCGGCCGCGGGCCACGTCCTTGCCGCTTGATGGCGTGAATTTCCTCGACGCAGGCGTCGAGCGTCTCCGCCATCAGTTTGTGCATCGTCGCGGGGTCGTCGCCCGACACCCAGTGCACCGTGTGCCCGTATCCCTCGAGCAGTCGCGTGAGCTCGTCGTCCGGGATGCGTGCGAGTACCGTCGGGTTCGCGATCTTGTAGCCGTTCAGGTGCAGGATCGGGAGTACGGCGCCGTCGCGCACCGGGTCGAGGAACTTGTTCGAGTGCCAGCTCGTTGCGAGCGGCCCCGTTTCAGCTTCGCCGTCGCCGACGACACAACACACGACGAGGTCCGGGTTGTCGAAGGCCGCGCCGTACGCGTGTGCAAGTGCATAGCCGAGCTCGCCGCCCTCGTGGATAGAGCCGGGCGTCTCTGGCGCAACGTGGCTCGGGATTCCGCCCGGGAAGGAAAACTGGCGGAAGAGCGCGCGCAGTCCGTCGGTGTCGTGGGTGATGCTCGGATAGATCTCGGTGTACGTGCCTTCGAGGTAGGCGTTCGCGACGGCGGCTGGGCCACCATGGCCGGGGCCGGCGATGAAGATCGAGTTGAGGTCGAAGTCGCGGATCGCGCGATTCATGTGTGCGTAGATGAAGTTGAGGCCGGGCGTCGTGCCCCAGTGGCCGAGCAGCCGCGGTTTCACGTGCTCGGGTTTGAGCTCCTGACGCAGCAGCGGGTTGTCGAGCAGGTAGATCTGTCCAACCGAGAGGTAGTTCGCGGCGCGCCACCAGGCGTCGAGCGCCTTGATGTCCATGTCGGCGACGGTACCGCCTCCGATGCAGCCGACGCTACGGGGGAATACGTATCGACCGATCGTTAGGCTCCATGATCGTGGAAGCCGAAGCTGCCCCCGCCGGCGCCGACGAACGCGATCTCGCGGGCGTCTACCGCTACTACGAGCTGGCGAAGCGCGCCGAGTGGCAGGTGCGCGACCTGCCCTGGGGCGACGTGCCGCCGATCCCGGAGTACAAGGGCTCGCCGCAGAAGCTCGCGCGCCGCCAGGATCTTTGGCGTTCGGTGATCACCCAGCAGCTGCAGGCCGACGAGCTCGCGGTGGAGATGGCGACGCAGCTCTTTGCGATCGCGCCCGACCGTGACGCGAAGCTCTATTACACGACGATGGTGCAGGATGAGTCGCGTCACACCGAGGCGTGGCTGAAGCTGATCGACCAAGCCGGTGGCATGGCGGAGCGCGATCCGTACCTCGACCAGTTGGCGCAACAGGTGCTCGAGGCCGACACGCTCGAAGAAAAGGTCTTCCTCATGCAGGTGTTCTTCGAGCGGCTGATCATCCCGCGCTTCCGGATGATCGCGCGCTCCTCGCGCGGCACGGTGCTCGAGGATCTCTGCAACCGGCTGACGGTCGACGACGGCATTCACCACGGCGCCGGTATGGCATACGAGCGCGTGCTGCTGCAAGACGCCGGCGCCAAGATCAAGGTCAAGCTTGTCGAGGCGGCGAATCGGCTGCTGCCGATCTTCGCGCAGCATGCGTTGTGGCGCCCGAAGGCGCGGGAGTTCATCGGTGCGCTGATGCGCGAGACGGACATCCGCATGCTCAAGGAAGACCTCGAGCAGGGCGTGCGGATGGCGCAGTCGCTCGGCCTCGACGTCAGCGACGTCGAGCTTCCCTACTAGATCGCGGCGAGGATCGCCGCTGCGCACTCGCGCGGCGTGCGTTGCGACGTGTCGACCTCGAGCTCGTACACGTGGTTGTGCACGGCCTCCTCCCACCGCTGCGCGAGCGCGGGGTCGTCCGGGAAGCCGGTTTCCCGGCGTCGCTTCACGTTCGTGTCGATCGGGCAGCGCACACCGACGAACAGCACGCGTAACCCGGAGAGGCGCTGCTTGCAGTCGGCGAAGATCGCGTCGTCATGGTGGCCGACGTCGACGACGACGTTCAACCCGAGCCGTGCGTATGCGGCGACCGATTCGTAGAGCGCGGCGTAGAGCAGCGGCTGTGCGGCGGCCGCCGGATGATTTGGCTCGCCGGGGCGGAGGCCGACGCCCGGTTGCAGCGCCGGCGGCGTCGCCCGGCGCATCAGGTCGACGCCGAGGTTGAACCACGGTTCGTCCGCGAGTTCCTGAAGCGCCGCGGCGATCGACGACTTCCCGCTGCGCGGTGCGCCGTTCAACACGACAACCTGACCGGCCACGCTTCGAGCCTAACGGTGCGCGTCGAATCTTCCTGAAGCCACCTGTGGATGAGATGTTCGGGGGACTGGCACCTGCCTGTCCCCGTTAGGCTCTTGCGCATGTGCTTCGACACCGATTCCGAGCCGCCCATTCCTCGCATCTCGGGTGCGTCGGTCTCGCACGAGAGTCTTGTGCTCGAGGCGGCCGACGGCAACCGGTTTGCGGCATTCCTTGCACACCCGGACGACGAGACGGCAACCGGCGTCGTCGTGCTGCCGGACGTTCGCGGGCTGTATCACTTCTACGAAGAGCTTGCGCTTCGCTTCGCCGAGCGCGGACACGCCGCGCTCGCGTTCGACTACTTCGGACGCACCGCGGGCATCGCAAAACGCGACGACGAGTTCGAGTACATGCCGCACGTCGATCAGACAACCGGTGAAGGCGTGCGCGTGGACGTCGCCGCATGCGTCGCGCGGCTGCGTGACGCCGGCTGCACGTCGATCTACACCGTCGGCTTCTGCTTCGGCGGCAGCAACTCGTGGCTGCAAGCCGCAGGCGGGCACGGACTCGCCGGCGCGGTCGGCTTCTACGGCAATCCGACGCGCGAACGTGGCGGGCCGAGCGTCGTCGCGCGCGTGCCGGAGATGACGTGCCCGATCCTTGCCCTGCAGGCCGGCGACGACCAGAACATCACGCCCGAGCTCAACGAGACGTTCGAGCGCGCGCTCACCGAGGCGGGTGTCACGCACGAGCTCGTCGTGTACGACGGCGCGCCGCACAGCTTCTTCGACCGCAAGTACGAAGAGTTCGCCGATGCGTCGGCGGATGCGTGGTCGCGCACGCTTAGCTTCATCTCTTGATCCTTGCCATAGACCAGGGCACGACGGGGACGACGTGTCTGCTCGTCGACGACGAACTGCGCGTGCTCGGTCGCGGTTACCGCGAGCTGCCGCAGCACTTCCCACGAGCGGGCTGGGTCGAGCATGACCCGGAGCAGATCTGGCACTCGGTGCTCGGGGCGGCGGCCGATGCGCTCGACGGTGAACGCGTCGACGCGATCGGGATCACCAACCAGCGCGAGACGACTGTCCTCTGGGATCGCGCAACAGGAAAGCCCGTCGCACCCGCGATCGTCTGGCAAGACCGGCGCACGGCCGCACGCTGCCACGAGCTCGACGCTGCCTTCATCACCGCGAAGACGGGTCTCGTTCCCGATCCGTACTTCTCGGCGACGAAACTCGAGTGGCTGCTGCGCGAGCACGACGCGGACGGCCTCGCCTTCGGCACCGTCGACTCGTGGCTCGTCTGGCAACTCACGCATGGTGAGCTGCACGTGACCGACCGTACGAACGCCTCGCGCACGATGCTCGCGTCGATCGACACGCTCGAATGGGACGACGAGCTGCTCTCGCTCTTCGGCGTCGACCGAGCGGTGCTGCCGCGCATCGTCGCATCGGGCGATGACGTGGGGGAGGGTGAGCTCTTCGGCGAGACGGTCGCGATCCGCGGCATCGTCGGCGACCAGCAGGCCGCGCTCTTCGGGCAGGGCTGCCACGCAGCCGGCGAAGGCAAGGCGACGTACGGCACCGGCAGCTTCATGCTCGTGCACACCGGCGACGACGCAGCGCCGCCGCCCAAGGGGCTGCTGAAGACCGCGGCCGCCGACGGCTATGCGCTCGAAGGCGCCGTGCTCGTCGCGGGCGCCGCCGTGCAGTGGCTGCGCGACGGCCTCGGCCTGATCGCCGACGCAGCCGAAACGGAAGTGCTTGCGAGAACCGTCAACTCGACCGGCGGCGTGCAGTTCGTGCCGGCGTTGCAGGGACTCGGCTCGCCGTGGTGGGACGCGGACGCCCGCGGCGTCATCTCCGGCCTCTCACGCACGACGACACGCGCGCACCTTGCCCGTGCAGCATTGGAGTCGATCGCACAGCAGGTGTGCGACGTCGTCGACGCCCTGCCCGAGCGGCCGACCGTCCTGCGCGCCGACGGCGGAGCTACGGCCAACCGCCTGCTGATGCAGCTGCAGGCCGACCTGTTGCAATTGCCGGTGGACGTGGCAGCGGAGCGCGAGACGACCGCGCTGGGGGCGGCCGCTCTGGCGGCGAGGAAGGGCACCCGGGTTCCGGTCGCAGAGACCTTCGAACCCGCGATCAGCGCCGACGAGGCCGAGATCCGGCGCGCCGCTTGGCGCGTAGCGCTAACGACAGTGTTCTCAGCGCGTCCATAGGTGAGGGGTGCATCCTTTGGGCATCGACAAAGCGAGAGGGAGGCGGCGGTGAGCGAAGTCAAGCTCGAAGAGGCCTTGTACGAGATCCGGCGCGTGATCGCGGGCCAGGAGCAAATGCTCGAGCGTGTGCTCGTGTGCCTGTTGAGCGGCGGGCATCTGCTGATCGAAGGCGTGCCCGGCCTGGCGAAGACGCTGACGATCAAGACGACGGCGGCTGTCCTCGGCGGCACGTTCCATCGCGTGCAGTTCACGCCCGACCTCGTGCCGTCGGATCTTGTCGGCACGCGCGTCTACCGCCCCGACCGCGCCGACTTCGACGTCGAGCTCGGCCCGGTCTTCTGCAACTTCCTGCTCGCCGACGAGATCAACCGCGCGCCGGCGAAGGTTCAATCTGCGCTGCTCGAGGTGATGCAGGAGCGGCAGGTGACGATCGGCGCGCGCACGTTCCCGGTTCCGGACCCGTTCCTCGTGCTTGCAACGCAGAACCCCATCGAGTCCGAAGGCACGTACCCGCTGCCAGAGGCGCAGGTCGACCGCTTCATGCTGAAGGTGCTTGTCGACTACCCGGCGCACGACGAAGAGCTCACCGTCGTGCAGCGCTCACTCGAACGGGCGCCCGAGTTGCTGAGCATCCTGTCAATCGAAGAGTTGCAGGCGCTGCAGAAGAAGGCGACACAGGTGTTCGTCGACCCGGCACTGATCAGCTGGACGGTCGACGTCGCGGCGGCGACGCGCAAGCCGCGCGACCACGACCTCGCTGACGTCGCCGACTACATCGCGTTCGGCGCAAGCCCACGCGGGCCGATCAGCCTCGTTGCTGCGGGCCGCGCGCTCGCGCTGCTGCGCGGCCGCGACTACGTCGTGCCCGGCGACCTCGATGCGCTGATCCGCGACGCCTTCCGCCACCGCTTGGTGCTGTCGTACCGGGCGCTCGCGGAAGAGGTGTCGCCGGATGCGATCCTCGACGCGGTGCTCGCGAAAGTGCCCGCGCCGCAGATCGATTTTCGTAGCGCACAAACCGTCGCGTGACTCACGACCCCTTCGCGCCGCTTCGCACTCCGGCGCGTCCGGGACCGGGGCCGCTGCGGCTGACGTCGCTGCGTGCGCTCGAGCTCTCGGTCGGCCGCCGCGTCGACGGCTTGCTCGCCGGCGACTATCGCTCGCCATTTGCGGGCGTCGGCAGCGAGCTGTGGCAGGTGCGCCCCTATCAGCCGGGCGACGACGTGCGCCGCATCGAGTGGAACGTCACTGCACGCACCGGGGAGCCGCACGTACGAGTCGAGCTCGCGGAGCGTGTGCTGGTCACGTGGCTCGTGCTTGACGCTTCCGCGTCGATGGCGTTCGGCACCGCAGACCGGCGCAAGGCAGACGTCGCAGAAGGCGTTGCAGTTGCAGTTGGCTATGCGGCAACGCGGCGGGGCAACCGGCTCGGCACGATCGCGTTCGGCGAGGAGGCGTCGGTCGAACGCCCACGCCAGGGACGAATCGCCTTGCTCGACACGCTCCGCCTGCTGCGCGAACTACCCGCCGACGGAGCTGGTTCGCTCGGCACGGCTCTCGAGCTGACAGACAAGGTCGCGCGCCAGCGCGCACTCGTGGTCGTCGTGTCTGACTTTCGCGGCGCGCTCGACTGGCACGCACCGCTCCTGCGGCTCGCGGGAAGGCATTCGGTGCTCGCCGTCGAGGTTCGCGACCCGCGCGAGCAGGAGCTTGCTGACGTCGGCGAGCTGCGGCTTGTCGATCCGGAAACAGGGCAGCAGCTGCGCGTCGACACGGGAGACCGCGAGCTACGCGCGCGTTTTGCGACAGCCGCCACGGATGAGCGCCGGCGACTCGGCGTGTTGCTTGCGAACGCCGGCGTTCGCCACCTCGTGCTGTCGACGGACGGCGACTGGCTGCGTCCGCTCGCGGCATTCCTGCGCCACCGCGGGAGGAGCCGGTGAGCTTCGCCGCTCCGGCCGCACTCGTGTTGCTGCTCGCAATTCCTCTCGCTGCGTACGGCTGGGTCTGGCTGCACCGGCTGCGCGCGGAACGCGCGGCGGCGTGGGCGTCACCGGCTCTGCTGCCCAACATGATCTCGTCGCCGCCGCGCTGGCGGACGACGCTCCCGGCCGCGTTGCTCCTCTGCGGCGTCGCGCTGCTGCTCGTCGGCTTCGCGCGGCCGCAGGCGTCGGTCACCGTGAAGAACAACAACGCGACGCTGATCCTGGTGCTCGACGTCTCCGGTTCGATGGCCGCCACTGACGCGCCTCCGAGCCGTTTCGCGCAAGCGCGCTTCCTCGCCGCGCGCTTCGCGAACTCGGTGCCGAAGGGTTATCGCGTCGCGGTCGTCACCTTCTCCGACCACGCTGCTGTCGTCGCGCCGCCGACGACTGATATCGCCCGTGTCGAGCGCGCAATCAAGCAGACGAAGGTTGGCCCGCAGGGCACGGCAATCGGCGACGCGATCTGGCATGCGGTCGATGTGGCGCACGCCGTGCCGAAGGCGAACGGCAAGTTTCCGCCGGCTGCAATCGTGCTGTTCTCCGACGGTGGTTCCAGCGCAGGCCGTGTCACCGAGCAGCAGGCGATGACGAAGGCGCACGACTCGCACGTGCCCGTGAACGTGGTCGCGCTGGGCACGCCGAACGGCATCGTGAAGCAGCCGCTGAAGGGCGGCTTCACCGAGCAGATCCAGGTTCCCGCCGACGTGCCGACGTTGCAGGCGTACGCGCATGCGTCGAACGGCCGCTTCTTCGCGGGTGCAGCCGCAGTCAACGTCAAGGCGGTCGACAACTCTCTCGCCACGCGTGCCGGTCACAAGAAGAAGAAGGTCGAGGTGACCGCCGCGGCCGCGGGCGGCGGCATTGCCTTCATCGTGTTCGGAGCTGCGTTGTCCGGGCTCTGGTTCCGGAGGCTCGTATGAAGCTGATCCTCGCCGTCGCGCTTGTTGGCGCGTGTGCTGCCGTCGCCGCACCGGCCGGCGGCGCCGCGCAGGAATGTCACGGCCTGCGGGTCTGCATCCCTGTGCACGGGCCGTGGGTCGTCGCGCACGCCGGCGCGAGTACGACGTTTCTGCTCTCCTGCGGCAGCCACGGCGTCGTCGGCGGCCTCGATTCGGTGACGACGGCGACTGCGGTGCGCGTCAGCTTCGAGGGCCGCATCGGTGCGCCGGTGCAGCCCGGCGTCACGACAACGAGTAGCGCGATCTTCCATGGCGTCGACGTCGCGGGCAAAACCGGGGCGTTCCAGCCTTGGCTCGGCTGCGTGCCTGCGAGCGGGGGCGGCGGGCGCTCGACCGTCTCGGCGCGTTCGCGGCCGGGCCCGGCACTCGACCCGCATGCGAAGACGCTGGTCGTGCAACCAGGAACCGTGAAGACGCTCTCCGTCGGTTGTCTGGAAGGCGAACGGCTCGTCGGCGGCTGGCACGCCCTCGCGTTTCGCACGAAGAAGGCACCGGAGCTCGCAAATGCGAAGCTCGTCTCGGTCGTACGCGCGACTGCGGGCGGGCGCGTGCACGTGACGGTGACCGCGACCGACAGCCTGCCGATCCAGACCCATGCAGTGGTTCAGGTCGGCGCGGAGTGCGCCCCGTGAGTCTCGCGTCGCCTTGGTTCCTGTTCGCGCTGCTGCTGGTGCCACTGGTTGCAGCGTTCGCAGTGTGGATCGATCGCCGCGGCGCGAGATACTCGGTCGCATTCACCAACCTCGAGCTGCTCGCGTCCGTTGCGAAGACGCGACGCCGGCCGTGGCGCCGTTGGCTCCCGCTCGCGTTGCTGCTGCTCGCGCTCGCATCGGCGAGCACCGCACTCGCGCGACCGCGCGCAACCATTCGAACGGCGAAGGGCCACGCCACGATCGTGCTGCTCGTCGACGTCTCCGGCTCGATGCGTTCGAGCGACGTGAAGCCGACGCGCCTCGGCGCCGCGCAGAAGGCGATGCATTCGTTCCTCGACAAGGTTCCGGCAAGCGTCAAGGTCGGCCTCGTGACGTTCTCGACCGAGCCGAACGTGCTCGTCCCGCCGACCACCGATCGCTCGCAAATGGACGAAGGCATCGACCTGCTCGTGCCTGAAGCCGGCACGGCAATCGGCGATGGTCTCGGCGTCGCGGTCGACGTCGCGAAGGCAGCCGTCGGAGACGTGACGCGGGCAAAAGGCGAGAAGGCGCCGGCGGCGATCGTGCTGTTGTCCGACGGCGCACAGACGCGCGGCGTGCTGTCGCCGCTGCAAGGCGCCGACCGCGCGAAGGCGGCAGGCATCCCCGTTTACACGATCGCGCTCGGGACGGCGAGCGGTACATTGGCGCTGCCGCCCGGCTTCGCGTTCCCGTTCAACAGCCGCATCCATGTGCGCCCCGATCCCGCGATCCTGCGCGCGATCTCGAACGACACAGGGGGCGTCTCGTATCAGGCGCAGACAGCGTCGCGCGCGGATTCGATCTACCGCCGTCTCAGCACACGTCTGACCCAGGTGTCGACGAAACGCGAAGTATCGTCGTGGTTCACGGGCATCGCTGCTGCGCTGCTGCTCGGCGCGCTCGGGGCAGGCGTCGCGCTCGGCCCGCGGCTTTAACGCGACTGCAGGGTTAGGGCACGCGACGTTCGACGGTCCTCGCCAACACGCGCTGATCGAGATAGTGGTTCGAGATCTCGTCGAGATCGATCTCGAATGCCGCGATTCCGCTGGAGTCGCCTTCGACCGATGCAATCACCCTGCCCGTGGGATCAATGACGACCGACGGGGAACGCTGGGCCCGGGCAGCAACATTCGCAGACACGAGAAATCGCTGGTTCTCGGCGGCTCGACTCTGGAGGTGGGCTAGGAAAGGGGAAAACTCCCCGTCGTGTCCTACAGCGTTATTGAGGTGGACGAAGATTGATGCGCCGTCTTCCGCGAGTCGTCTCCAAGGTTCGGGGAAACGAACCTCGCGGCACAGCTGAGGCGCCACTCGCACGATGCCGCTTCCGGCAACTGGAACGTCGACCGTGATCAAGTCGGACCCGGGCCGGATAGTGCCCCGCTCGGCTTGCGCGAGGTTCACTTTCTCGTACACGACCATCCCACCTGTGGGGCTCAGGCAGACGACGGAGTTCGCAATGTCGGTACCGCGCGAGAGATACGTCCCGACGAAAAGCGTCACGCCGCAACTGTCGACGGCACGTTGTAACTCGGCGAGCGCGATTGGAAGGTCGTCGAACCTCACCATTGCGAGGTCGTCTCTGCCGTCGACGTATCCGCTCAGTCCACCCTCGGGGGCGACAGCGATTGCGCCTTGCGGCAACTGCTCGACCAGTTCCACGATCTGGCGAGCGTTCTGCATGGGATCGAAGGTCACCGGCGTTTGCAGCGCGGCAACGTAGACAGAACGCGGCACGCACAGAACGTTAGTTCAAGAAAGATCGAGATTCAGCTCGCGAATGGCGTAGAAGACGCCTTCGCTGAACGTCGGGTACGGCGGAATCACGTCGAGCAGGACGTCGACCGGCGTCTCCGCGCGAATCGCCAGCGTCAACTGCTGCAGCCATTCACCCACCTCGGGGCCGACCGCCACCGCGCCGGTCAGCACTTTGCGCTTCGGATCGGCGACGACCTTCACGAAGCCCGGTGCCTTCGGCCGCTGGTACGTCGAGAGGCGCGGCACGGACGTTAGTTGCCACGTCGCGCTGACGCCGTTCTCGGTGTCGCCGACCATTGCCACCTGCGGGTCGGTGAAGATCGTCGCCGGCACGGCGCGGTGGTCGGCGCGTACGTTGCGGCCCGCCATGTCATAGGCAACGACGCGCGCGTGGTACTTGCCGACGTGCGTAAACGGTGCGATGCCCGTCACGTCGCCGATCGCCCACACGTTGTCGGCCGCGCGCAGCTGCTCGTTCACTTCGATCCCGCGGCGCGTGATCTCGAGGCCAAGCGGCTCGAGGCCGTCGACGTTCGGCCTCCGGCCGGTTGCGACGAGCAGGCGATCGAACGGGATCTCTCGGTCACCGAGGACGAGCGCATCTTTCTTCGCAGCTGTCACCTTTGCGTCGAGCACGATCTCGATTCCCTCCTCGCGCAACGCGGCGTCGACCAAAGCTGCGGCGCCGGCGTCGACACGCGAGAGCAGGCGCGAATCGCTTTGCACGATCGTCACCTGCGAGCCGATGCGGCGGAAGAATTGCGCGAGCTCGCAGCCGACCGGGCCGCCCCCGAGCACGACCAAATGGTCGGGAACCTCCGTCGTCTCGGTCGCCTCGATGTTCGTCCAGTAGTCGCAATCGCCAAGGCCCTCGATGGGAGGGATTGCCGGCGACGAGCCTGTCGCGACGACAAGCCGGTCGTACTCGATGCGCCGGCCGTCGATCTCGATCACACCGGGCTCGGTGACGACGGCGTTGCCGCGGACGACTTCGGCAGCCATCGACTCGAGCCACTCGACCTGCGACGCGTCGTTTCGCTCCGCCACAGCATCGCGCCACGCGAAGACGCGTTGCGGGTCGAGCGTCGCGCCGACGACCGCGCCGAACGAGCGGTTCGCATCCGCGACGAGCTCGGGCGCGCGCAGGGCCGTCTTCGTCGGCATGCACGCCCAGTACGAGCACTCGCCGCCGAACAGCCGGCGGTCGATGACCGTCAGCTTCGTCTCGCGGTCGAGCCGGCGGAGGGCTCCGACGAAATGTTCACCGGAGCTACCTCCGCCAAGCACGACCGTGTGCATTAGATGAGGTGGTTCGCCTTCAGGAACGCCTTGGCGACGACGGCCGGATCGGCCTTGTTCACCAGGACGGCCTTGTTCATCGCGATGATCGCCGGCAGTGTGATCTTCGACGACACCGCGTTCACCGTGTTCGTGAACTTCGAGCCGAGCGCGGTGACGACCGACGACTTCACGATCGGCGCCGCGTTCTGGAACCCGGTCACGTGCTTCGGATCAGTGAGCACCGTGTACTTCGACGGCTTGAGAAGTGGTGGATCCGTCGAGAACACGTCCGCCGCGAGCACCTTGTTCGCGTCGAGCGCTGCATAGGCCGAGATGCCGGCGAGCGGCAGGAACGATGCCTTCGTCAGCCCGTACGTCTTCGTGTAGCCGAGGAAGCACGTGCTGCGCGTCTTGCACTCAGGGAAGCCGCCGAGCTTGAAGGCGCCGACCTTCTTCAGGTCGCTGATCGTCTTCAGGCCGTACTTGGCCGCCGTCTTCTTGGTTACCGCGAGGACGTCCGTGTCGTAGAACGGCGTGGGCTTGAGGACGGTGTAGCCCTTCGCACCCTCGAGGCGCTTCGCCAACGCGAACGTCGCGGCCGCCGTCTTCGGCGACTTCTTGTTGAAGACGTCCTGGACGATGACGCCCGTGTACTCGGGATAGAAGTTGATCTTGCCGCTGGTGAGCGACGTCTGGATCAGCTCCGTCGATCCGATGTTCTCCTTGTACTTGACGTGGAAGCCCTTCGCCTGGAGCGCCTGCTTGTAGAGCTGCCCGAGGATGTATTCCTCAGCGAAGTTCTTCGTGCCGATGGTGACCGTCGGCGTTGCCGACGACGTTGCATGGGCAGGCCGCGCCACGACCGCGGCTACTAGGCCAATGACAATCGCGACCCCGAGTGAAATCGCAAACGCCGCCTTGGCAGCGCGTCGGGTGTGTTTCCGAATCACGTGCTGCTCCTTTCGAGAGTGACCTCTTCCGAGGTATGACGTCGTACGCCCGCAGGTGTTACAGCTGCCTGCAGTCCGAGTAGGCCGAGGAACACAGCGGCCGAGAGAATCATGACGCAGATGGATGCCCCGAGAACGCCGGCAAGCCGGTAACTCGCCTGGTTTACGATGACGTCGCCGAGCCCGCCGCCGCCCGCGATTGCAGCGATCGGCGCGGTCGCAACGACCGTGACCGCTGCGATGCGCAGCCCCGTGAAGAGCAGCGGTAGCGCGAGCGGCAGCTCGATGTTGCGGAGGATCTGCGTGCCGGTCATGCCCATCCCGCGCGCGGCATCGACTGCATCGGGGTCCACTCGGTCGACTGCGTCGAAGCTGTTGGTGAGAATCGGTCCCGTTGCGAGCACGGCGAGCGCGACCATGTTGTTCACAAAACCGATGCCGAGCAGCGTCAGGAATGCTGCAATCAGGACGAGGCTCGGTAGCGCGCGGCCGACGATCGACGCGCCGATCGCAAGACCTGAGCCGCGGTGCAGGTGACCGAGCACGACGCCGAGCGGCAGCGAGATGACGAGCGCGATGCCAACTGCAGCGCCCGACAACTCGAGCTGCTGGCCCGCCTTTGTGAGCAGGAAGTCGAAGTTGTTGCCGATGAACCGGAACGCCTCGACGAAAGTGTGCAGGTTGGCGGTATCGGCGAGCGTCACGCGAGCCTCCGCTTCGCCCATGGCGCCAGCGTGCGCCGGAGCATGAGCAACGTCGCATCGCACACGAGTGCGAGCGCAACTGCAAGGAGGCCGGCCGAGTAGATCTCCGTCTTGAACGGCGTCGGGTCCTTCAGTGCGAGAAAGATCGGATAGCCGAGTCCGTCCGGGAGCAAGAAGGCGGCGATCGTCGCGATCGAAATCGTCGAGACGACGGCGACGCGCAATCCGCCGATGATCGCGGGAACCGCAAGCGGCAGCTCGACGCGTAACAGCGTCTGCAACCGTGTCAGTCCCATGCCGCGAGCAGCCTCTAACACGTCCGGTGGAACGCTTTGCAGTCCGGCGACGATGTTCGGGAACAGGATCACAAGCGTGTAGCTGACGAGGGCGATCTCCACGGTCGTCCACGTGAGCCCGGTGAACGGCACGAGGATCTGGAAGAGCGCGAGGCTCGGGATCGTGTACAGCAGCGCCGCGACGATCCCGACCGGGTGCTCGATGCGGCGCTGGCGGTGCGCAGCAAGCGCGAGCGCGAACGCGAGCGCAAAGCCGATGCCGACCGCGATCGCCGTCAGCTCGATGTGCTGCACGAGTGCGGGGCTGAGCGTGTCGTGCCAATGGTCTTTCACCCAACCCCAGCAGAACGTGTGGTCGCCCCGCACGCATGCGCTGCCCTGCCCGAAGTTCGGGATGACAACCGGCGGTCCGCTCCCGCGCATCACAGGAGGCTCTCCGCGTCGCGGAGGTTGAAAACGCCGAGCTCTTTCCCGCCGTCATCGACGACCGTGAGCGCGTCGACCTTCAGCTCGAGCATCAACGACACGGCATTGCGCACGGTCATGCTCGCCGGCGCACTCGCGTCCGCCGTGCCGGGGGAAAGCTGCACGTCGGAGAGCGTCCGCAACGCAAGGCGCCGCAGGGCGCGGTCGCCGCCGATGAACTCTGCGACGAAGTCGTCGGCGGGATGCGCAAGCAGCTCGTCGGGTGTCGCGTACTGCGCAAGCACGCCGCCCTGGCGCAGGATCGCGATGCGGTCGCCCATCTTGATGGCCTCGTCGATGTCGTGGGTGACGAAGATCACCGTCTTGTCGACTTCGCGGTGCAGGCGCTTCAGCTCGGTCTGTAGCCGGAAGCGGGTGATTGGGTCGAGTGCGCCGAACGGCTCGTCCATCAGCAACAGCGGTGGATCCGCTGCAAGCGCGCGTGCGAGACCGACGCGCTGTCGCTGGCCGCCCGAGAACTCGGCGGGATAGCGCTTCTCGTCGCCGGCTTCGAGACCGACGAGCTCGAGCAGCTCCTGGATGCGCGCGCGGATCTTGTCCTTCGACCAGCCGAGCAATCTGGGGACCGTTGCGATGTTCTCGCCGACCGTCATGTGCGGGAAGAGGCCGACCTGCTGGATCACGTAGCCGATGCCGCGGCGCAACTCGACGGCAGACAGGTCGCGCACGCTGCGCCCGTCAATGCGGATGTCGCCCGCGTCGAACGGGATCAGGCGGTTGACCATCTTCAGCGCTGTCGTCTTGCCGCCGCCCGACGGGCCGACGAGCACGCAGAACGCGCCAGCCGGGATCGTGAACGAAAGCTCGTGCAGCGCGTCGCCGTCGCGGCCCGCGTACCGCTTCGTCACTTTGTCGAAAACGATTTCAGCTGCGCTGCTGTTGGACATTCCTGATCCCTCCGAGGCCGGTGAGACCGCCAAACGCCAGCAAGGCCGCCGTGATTCCCATTGCCAGCCGGTAGCCGTGCACGTTCAGCTCGTTGTTGGAGGTGGCAGCGGCCACGCCGACGCCGGCGATGCCGAGCAGGCCGGCGACGCGCGCGACCGCGTTGTTGATGCCGCTCGCGATGCCGCTATCGCTCTCGTCGGCGTCTGCGAGCACCGTCGCCGTGAGTGGTGCGACGATCAGCGACAGCCCGATCGAGAACACGATCAGCGGCGGGAAGAGCTCCGTCCAGTACGAAAAGCCGGGCTTCAGCCGAATCAGCAAGAGCATCCCCACAGCGCCGACGAGTGGGCCGACCCCCATGAAGAAACGTGGGCCGTGGCGCATCGAGAGGCGGCCGACGCGCGGTGAGAGGAAGAACATCACGATCGTGATCGGCAACAGCGCGACGCCGCTCTTGAGTGCGGAGTAGCCGTCGAGCTGCTGCAAGAACAGCGTGAGGAAGAACGTCAGCACCGACAACCCGGCGTAGACGGTCAGCGTTTCGAGGTTCGCGAAGCTGAAGTTGCGGCCGGAAAACAAGCCGAGCGGCAACATCGGTGCGCGCGACCGCCGCTCCCAGACGATGAACAGTGCGAACACCGCGATGCCGCCGAACAGCGTCGCGAGGATCAGCGGATCGGCCCAGCCGCGGCGTGGCTGCTCGATCAGTGCGAACACCGGCCCCCCGAGACCGAGTGCGCAGAGCAGCGCGCCGAAGTAGTCGACGCGCGTGCGCTTGCCCGTGTCGGAGGGCACCGCGTAGAGCACGAGCGCGGCCGTTACGACCGCGAAGGGCACGTTGATCACGAAGATCCAGCGCCAACTTGCATTCGTCACCAGCCAGCCACCCACCACGGGTCCGACTACGAACGCGATGCCGGTCCACGCCGTCCACGTTCCGATCGCCGCGCCGCGCTCTTCACCACGGAACGTGCGTGCGATCACTGCGAGCCCCGACGGCGTGAGCACCGCGCCGGCGACACCTTGCAAGCCGCGCAACAGGATCAACACCGTCCCGTCCGGCGCCGCCGCGCACGCGGCCGAGATCGCGCCGAAGGAGACGATCCCGATCAGGAACAGCTTGCGCGCACCGAAGAGATCGCCCAGCGAACCGCCGACGAGAATCAGCGAGCCGAGCGTCAGCAGATACGAGTCGACGAGCCACTGCTGCAGCGCGAGCCCGCCGCCGAGATCCCTCTTGATTGCCGGGAGCGCGACGTTCACGACGGTCGAGTCGACGAAGACGATGACCGACCCGAGGATGCAAGCGATGAGGACGAGCCGGTTGCGGGCGGCCTGCTCCAGGCGTTCGATACTGACACACGAGAGGAGGCAGGCAGCCGGCCGACACTCGAGGTGCCGGCCGGCCGTGCCGCTGTCATCGTCTCGATTCGGAGCGCCGGTCCCCAGGGCGACACCGGACGGTCGATGACTTCTGGCCCGCTTAATTGCGGTTCAGACGGGGCAACCGGCGACCTGCGGGGCGGCTCCGACCGCCGCGCAGCGTCTCCAGGTGGGCGTCGACCAGAATCTTGGTGAGTTGCGGATCCCACGGCCTCTGGCTCATGGAGGCCTCCTTTCCCTCGTTCTCAAGTATCTTGATATCAAGAATCTAGCAAACGAACTACTTGACGTCAAGACAAATCCGTGTCACCATTTGGCTCTATGAGCAAGCCAGAGAAAATGAATAGGCGCGACCACATCGACAAATTTCTGGACGAGCTCGAGCCCGTCGCGGGGCTCGACTACGAGGTGGAAGGGATCGTCGACCGGATCGGCGGCATCAACCGCCGCATCAAGCGCGGCCACGAGCAGACGCTCAAGGAGTTCAACCTCACGTATCCCGAGTGGCACGTGCTGACGCCGCTCCGGAACGGAGGGCCGCGCACGCCCGGCGTGCTCGCGCGTTACCTGGAGCTTTCCACCGGCGCGATGACGAGCCGGCTCGACAAGCTCGAAGGCGACGGTCTGATCCGCCGCGTGCCCGACCCCGAGGATCGGCGGAGCGTGATCGTCGAGCTGACGCCGAAGGGTAAGGCTGCGTGGGAGAACGCAGCGAGTATCCAGGCGCGCAAGGAACGCTTCTTCGCAAGCGCGCTGACCGCGGCCGAGCAGAAGAAGCTGAACGATCTCCTGCGCAAGCTGATGCTCGCCTTCGAAGACGCCGAAGCCGCGAACAACGCGGCCTAGCCGACTGCTGCGGTCCTGAGCCCTGCGTCGCCCGTGCGCGCACCGAGCGCATGGAACGGTTCCGGCTCGCGCTTGCCCTCGACGCAGTCCGCGACGTAGTCGCCAAGGGCGGGGCCGTGCTTGAAGCCGTGACCTGAGCCGCCGCCGACAAGCCACCACCCTGGGTTTTCCGGATGTGGGGCAACCAAAAAGTGTGTGTCGCCGGTGAGCGTGTACTGGCACACGCGGCCGCCGACGATCGGTGCGTCCGCGAGCGACGGGAAGCGCTTAGCTGCGTAGGCGCGAGCTTCTTCTGCTCGCTGCGCGAGTGGGAGGCGGTCGATCGTGTCGGGGTCGAGCGGGTCGCCGGGAAAGTCGGGTGCGACCTTCACGCCGAGGCCCGCGACCTCGCCGTGTCCGTAGAACATGGCGTCGTAGTCGCAGAACCCGGGAGTACCGCGCCACGCACCGTCGCCGCCGAAGAAGAAGACGTCGCGCCGCGAGAGCGTCAGTTCGACCTGTTCGGGGAAGACCGTCGGCAGCCACGCGCCGCAGGCCCAGATGACGATGTCGGCTTCGGGCGCGTTGCTCGGCGTCGCATGCGTCGTCTCGAGCGTCACGCCGCGGCGCTCTGCGTCTTCGACGAGCAGTTGTGTGGCTCGCCGTGCGTGGAGGACGCCGGCATCGGGCTCGAAGAGCACCGCTTCGAGGTCGTCGGTGTTCAGCGACGGGAAGAGGTCGCGCGCGTCGTCTGGCTTCAGCCACTCGTGGCGGACGCCGAGTCGGTCGAGCGCTTCGCGACTCGTCGCCTCGAAGCCGTCGGGGCGTTGCGCGAACCAGGCGACGCCGACGGGCTCCCAGATGTGCGCACCGGTTTCTTCTTGCAGCGCGATCCACTGCTCGCGCGCGCGCATCGCGAGTTGCGCGTACCAGTCGACGTTGCCGTGAGCGGCGCGCAGCAGC
>DASUKC010000114.1:0-39239 GCA_036278975.1 Gaiellaceae bacterium | reverse complement strand
TCATGCGAACGCTCCCGTCGTCAAGTTAGTCCAGTCAATCAGCGCGGAGCCCCAGGTGAGGCCGGCGCCCATCCCGGTGAGGAGCACCAGTGTGCCCGGTTTTAGCCGACCCGCCGCCGCGGCGTCGGCCAGGGCGAGCGGGATCGAGCCAGAAGAGGTGTTGCCGTACCTGTCGACGTTCACCACAGTCTTCTCCTCCGGGATGCCGAGCTTCCGAGCAGCGTGATCGATGATCCGGACGTTCGCCTGGTGCGGGACGTACAGGTCGACATCCTCGACGGTTTTGCCGCACTCGTCCAGGATTGCCTGCGCCGAGCTGACCATCACCCGGGTGGCGAACTTGAACACTTCCCGGCCGTTCATCTTCACGTACTTCTCGGGCTCCTCGAATTTGCGGGAACCGCTGCCGGGAAGCCAAAGGTTCTCGCCGCCGCCGCCGTCGGCGCCGAGCTCGAAGCCGAGGAAGCCGCCCTGCTCGACCCGCTCGAGCACGACCGCGCCGGCGCCGTCCCCGAAGAGGACGACCGTCGAGCGGTCATGCCAGTCGAGGATGCGCGAGAGCACGTCGCCGCCCACGACCAGCGCCCGCTGCGCGAGGCCCGCGGCGAGCATCGCGTGCGCCTGCACGATCGCGTAGACGAACCCCGTGCAGCCCGCCGATAGGTCGTACGCCGCTGCATCGGGCATTCCGAGCTTGTCGGCGATCAGCGCGCTCGCGGACGGGAACATCATGTCCGGCGTCACAGTTGCGACGACGACGAGGTCGATGCTCGCCGCTTCGACACCCGCCATCTCGAGCGCACGCCGGCACGCCGGCAGCGCGAGGTCGGTGAGCGCCTCGTCGTCGGCCGCGATGCGGCGTTCGCGAATGCCGGTGCGCTCGCGGATCCATTCGTCGCTCGTCTCGACGAGCGTCGAGAGCTCGTCGTTCGTCACGACACGCTCCGGAACGTGAACGCCGAGCCCCGTAATCGAAATGTGCTCGTTGTTCGTGCGCGCGATCACTGAGTCTCCGCTCCCACCGCGAACGTCAGAGTCCCGCGCACAGCCAATTCGCCGTCGACCGTCGCGCGCACCTTGCCCTTGCCGATCGGGCCGCGCACCGTCTCGACTTCGCACTCGAGCGTCAACACGTCGCCGGGACGCACGACGCGCTTGAAGCGCACGTCGTCGATGCCGGCGAAGAGCGCGAGCTTGCCGCGGTTCTCCGGCTGCGAGAGCACAGCGACAGCGCCGCACTGCGCAAGCGCTTCGACCATCTTCACGCCGGGCATGATCGGGTTGCCGGGGAAATGGCCCGCGCAGTCTTCGTCGGTCACTGTCTTGCGCGCGGTGACGCGCTCGCCGGGAACGAGTTCGAGTACCTCGTCGATCAGCAGCATCGGGTCGCGGTGCGGGAGCACCGCTTCGATCGCGGCTTTGTCCATCACGACGCCGTCCGTCATGCCGAGAGCTGCTCTCGCAGGGTGGTGCGACCGCGGTGCGCGTAGCACTTCGCAGTTCCGACGGGCATGCCGGTCACCGCCGAGATCTCGTCGAAGGAGAGGTCGGCCGCATCCTTCAACGCGACGACCTGTGCCTGCGCCGGCGGCAGCTCGGCGAGGCATGCGCGCAGCTCGCGTCGTGTCTCGGCAGCCGTGGCCTCACGCAGCGGGTCGCCTTCGCGCGCTTCGCGCAAATCCTCCACGAGAAGATCCGTGCGCTCGGCAAAGCGGCGCTGTGCGACGTCCTTGCATGTATTCACCACGAGCCGGTGCAGCCACGTCGTGAACGCGGACTCGCCACGGAACTGCCCGATGCGGCGCACGAGTTTCACGAGCGCCTCCTGCGCTGCGTCGCTCGCATCCTCGGGGTCACGGAGCATGTGCTGCGCGAGCCGGTGGACCCGGGGTGAATGTCGATTACAGAGCGCAGCGAGGGCGAGTTGGTCTCCGTCTTTTGAGCGGCGCACGAGGATCGGATCGGACAAGCGTTCGTAGACGAGGGGGCCGTCTGGCCTCAGGTCACGAACAATTGGACGGGAACGGCGCGCCGCGGGTTGCACGCCGTAACTCTACGCAGCGACCGGTTGCAGCACGACCGGCGCCGAGACCGGCACCGCCCCCAGCGCGTCCGTGAAGGTGACGACCAGCGTGTAGTCGCCGGGCGGGAAGAGCGTCCCGAGCCCGTCAGTCCCATCCCAGGAGACGGTGTGCTGGCCGGCTGCGAGCGTGCCCGAGTAGAGCGTCGCCAGCACCGAGTCGCCTTGCTGCACCGTGATCACGACCGGCACCGTCTGCGAGAGCGAGAAGGACACAGACGTGTCCTGAACCGTGAGCTCCGTCAGAGTGCGATCGACGATCACCGGCGCGGACTGCGTTGCAGTTGCCGTGCTCGTGCTCGCAACCAGCGTGAGCGAGTAGCGGCCGTCGACAACGCCGGTTGCATCCCACGCAACGGAGTTGACGCCAACAGGCTCGTCGCCGTCGAACAGCTGCCGCGAATTCCCGGCTGCATCGGTGAGTGTCGCCGTTACGTGCGCGGCGACGCTAAGGGTGAAGGTCACCATGGCGGTGCCGCTGACGAGCGGCGGCGCGGTGCTCACCGCGGTGATGGCGAGCGCGGCCGGCGGCGGGGCCTTCACCGGGCCGCCGATGGTTCCGGTCGCCGACAACGCGCCGTCGGTTGCGATCGTCCAGGTGTACGACGCCTTCTCGGTTGGCGATTGCCAGGTCCAGTCGACGAGATCGCCGCTCCCTGAACCGTGCGCGGCGACCTCACCCGCTGCGCTCGTCACCGTCACCGTCCACGGCAGTGACGAAGACAGCCGTGCCCGGAAGCGAACCGGGCCGCCGAGCACGCCGGCGACGATCGGCGAGTAGATCTTCGGTAGGCCAGTCTCGGCAACGCGTTGTGCGAGGCCCGGCAGCAGCGCATAGGCCTTCGCCCCCGGACACTCGCTGGGGCCGGTGTCGCGATGGCCGGAGATCGCGTGCAGCGTGACGACCTTGCCCGCCTTGAACTTGAGGTTTCCGCCCGACGTGTACGCAACCGTCGCGAGCGGATCGATATGCGCGACATCGAGCCGCCACGCGAGCAGGTTGACGAGCGCGTCCTGCATCGCCTTTGGCGGCGTCGCGACAGAGAAGTTGCCGATCAGCGCCACACCGACCGTTCCGGAGTTGAAGCCTTCCGCGTGAGCGCCGACGACGTTCTTGGTCAAGCCGCCACCGCGACCTTCGTAAACCGTGCCGTAGCGGTCGACGAGAAAGTTGTAACCGATGTCGTTCCACCCGTTTCCTTGCACGTGGTACAGCTGGATGCCGCGCACGATCGCTGCGGACTGCGCGCGCGTGTACGAGTTCGAGCCTGCGGTGTGATGCACGACCGCGAGCTTCAGTACCGGCGCGACGATCGGCTTCGCGCGCACGATCTCCTGGTTCGCGTGCCATTGCGCGCGCGTGACGATGGCCGGTTCCGTCGCGCTCGAGAGACCGCGCGCGGCGGTCGTCACACGCGACCACAACTCGTACGCCTTCAGCCGCTCGACGCTGCCGGTCGTGCGGAACTGGATGCCGTCGGAGGCGCCCGTCCAGTCGAGGCTGCCGTCGTGCCACGCACCGGTGTGGTCGCCGTCGGCGTCGGCCGCCGTCCACGCCGACCACGACCCGTGCAGGCGATGCGTTCTAAAGAAGACGGTGCCGCTGCCGGTCCAGTGCGTCGCGAACATGTTGAAGTTCATCGGTGGCTGGGCCGCCTGGAGCACGCGGCCGTGCAGTGCGATCTCCTGCACGCGCATGGCGACGTCGCCCGCCCGCGCCAGGGCAGGCGCTGCCAGTGCGGTAAGCACCGCGACGAAAACGGCCAGCTTTCTCACCCGGCGTACACTTTCCTGCACTGTGAAGCGGCTCCTGCCGGCGCTGCTCCTCCTGGCCCTCGCGATTCCCGGGCGCGCGGCCGCTGCTTCGCCGCGAGTTCTTGCGATCCACTTCTCCGAGGACGTCAACCCGGTCACCCAGGACTGGCTGAGTCACGAGCTGGGACACGCGCAGTCGCACGGCTACCAGGCGGCGGTGATCGTGCTCGACACCCCGGGCGGGCTCGAGGACTCGATGCGGAAGATCGTGCAGAAGGAGCTCTCGCTCAAGATCCCGGTGATCGTCTACGTCTCGCCGAACGGGGCACGCGCCGCATCGGCCGGCGTGTGGATCTCGGAGGCGGCAGACATCCTCGCCATGGCGCCCGAGACGAACATCGGGTCGTCGACGCCGATCAACGGCAACGGCACGAACATCGGCAGCGACCTACGGCGCAAGATGGTGAACGACGCGGCTGCATCGCTGCGCGGCCTCGCGAGCACGCACCATCGAAACGCCGCGTGGGCGGACAAGGCAGTGCGCGTCGCGTCGAATCTCACCGACCAGCAGGCGCTGCACATGAACGTGATCGACCTCATCGCGCCGACCCTGCCCGTATTGCTTGCGAAGATCGACGGACGCAAGACGATCCCCCGCGGGTTCGTGCTGCACACCGCCGGCGCGCAGATCGACAACGTGTCGCCGGGGTTCTTCACGCGCTTCCTGTCGACGCTGATCGACCCGAACATCGTGTCGCTGCTCTTCCTCGCCGGCATCGTCGGCCTCGGCTTCGAGCTCTTCCACCCGGGCATCGTCATCCCCGGCGCCTTCGGCGCGATCTGCATGGTGACCGCGCTCTTCGGCTTCGCGGTGTTGCCGCTGTCGTGGAGCGGGCTGATGCTCGTGCTGCTCGGCGTCGCGCTGCTCGTCATCGACTTGCACGTGACGAGTCACGGCGCGCTCACGCTCTCGGGACTGGTCGCCATGGCGATCGGCCTGGTCACGCTCTTCCACAACGCGCCCTCGCCGTACCACACGAGCGTGCCGCTGGTCGTGACGCTGACGGCGCTGCTCGGCGGCTTCTGGGCGTTTGCAATGGCCAAGGCAATCGCCCTGCGGCGCAGCCCGCCCGCCGTCGGCCCGCATGAGCTCGTGGGATTGGAAGGCGTCGTCCGCGACGGCGGCCTCGTCTACGTGAACGGCGAGCTCTGGCAGACGACCACCGGTGCTCCGCTCCACCCCGGCGCGCGGGTCACGATCGAAGAGGTCGATGGCCTGCGCCTACGGGTTCGACAGGCGTAGGATCCCGCCGTGGACGCAGCCCTCATCATCGTCGCGATCGTCCTGATCCTGCTGGCGTTCTTCTTCGTCAGCGCGATCAAGATCGTCCGCGAGTACGAGCGCGCGATCGTCTTCCGCCTCGGCCGCCTGTTGCCCGCGCCGAAGGGGCCGGGTCTCTTCTTCCGGATCCCGGTCGTCGACAAGCTCGTGAAGGTCGACTTGCGCACGATCACGCTCAACATCCCGCCGCAGGAAGTGATCACCAAGGACAACGTCCCGGCGCGCGTGAACGCGGTCGCGTACTTCCGCATCGTCGACCCGCGTGCGGCAATCGTCCAGATCGAGAACTTCATGGTCGCGACGTCGCAGATCGCGCAGACGACGTTGCGCTCCGTGCTCGGCCAGCATCAACTCGACGAGTTGCTCTCCGAACGCGACAAGATCAACGTGATCCTGCAAGGGATCATCGACGAGCAGACCGCGCCGTGGGGCATCAAGGTCTCGGTCGTCGAGGTGAAGGACGTCGAGATTCCGCAGGGCATGCAACGCGCGATGGCGCGCCAGGCGGAAGCGGAACGCGAGCGGCGCGCGAAGGTGATCAACGCCGAGGGCGAGTTCCAGGCGTCGGAGCGGCTGAAGGATGCGGCGAACGTGATCGCCGACCACCCGATCGCTCTGCAGCTGCGCTATCTGCAGACGTTGCTCGAGCTCGGCTCGTCGCAGTCGACGACCGTCGTCTTCCCGATGCCGATCGACCTCGTCTCGTCGTTCGTGGCGAAGCGCGACAGCTAGAAGCGTTCGCGGTTCTCGCGGAACCGCCGGGCCGCGTCGATCGCGGCGCCGAGGTTCAGACCCTTGTCCTTGGCCTGCTTGATCAGCATCACGGTCTCGACGGCATCCATGTCGTAGATCCGCTGCTTCTTGCCCTTGGTCGGGATCTGCGCCTTGTTCGTCCAGTAGTCGAGCTGCATCTTCGAGATGCCGGCCACCGCGCAGACCTGGCCCAGGTAGAGCTCGATCTTGCCGAGGTGCTCGGCCATGTCGATCGGCTCCAGTAGATCTATCGGCTTGCTATACGCCCCCATAGGGCGGACTTCTACCACCCCCGCTTACAAAACGGAAGCCGCACGCTCGGAAAATGGATTAAGCGGAGTCCGTCTCTTCTTCGCCGGACTCGACGACCGGCGCGAGTGACGAGACCTGCTCGCCCTCGCGGAGGCGCATCACGATGACGCCCTGGGTGGAGCGTCCCATGCGCCGGATGTCGTCGACCGACATGCGGATGACCGTGCCGCCGGTGGAGATCAGCATCACCTGGTAGCCGTCGCGGACGATGCGCGCACCGGCGAGCTTGCCCCGCGCCTCGGTGAGCTGCACGGTCTTCACGCCCTGGCCGCCGCGGCCCTGACGCGGATAGTCCGACACGCGCGACCGCTTGCCGTACCCGTTCTCGGTGACGACGAGCAGGTCCGAGTCGTCGCTTGCGATCGTGACCGAGATGACCTCGTCGTCTCCGCGCATCTTCATGCCTTGCACGCCGGATGCGTCGCGACCCATCGCGCGCACGCCGGTCTCGGCGAAGCGGATCGCCTGGCCTTTGCGCGACACGAGCAGAACGTCGTTGTCGCCCATGCTGTGGCGCACGCCGATCAACTCGTCGCCGTCGCGCATGCGAATCGCGATGATCCCGTCCGCGCGCAGCGGCGTGTTGTACGCAACGAGCTCCGTCTTCTTGACGACACCGTTCTTCGTCGCGAACACGAGGTACTTCGCCTCGGAGAAGTCGCGCGTCTGGATGACCGCGCGCACAGACTCGCCTTGGCGGAACGGCAGCAGGTTCACGATCGCGCGGCCCTTCGACTGGCGCGACCCGAGCGGCAACTCGTGCACCTTCAGCCGATAGACCTTGCCGACGCTGGTGAAGAACAGGATGTAGTCGTGCGTCGACGCGACGAAGAGGTGCTCGATGTAGTCCTCGTCCTTCAGATCCATTCCCATCACACCGACGCCGCCACGCCGCTGTTCGCGATACGCGGTGACCGGCAGGCGCTTGATGTAGCCGGAACGAGTGATCGCGATGACCATGTCTTCTTCCGCGATCAGGTCTTCGAGCTCGAGCTCCTCCTCCGCGGCGACGATCTCGGTGCGCCGGTCGTCGTGCCGGCCGTAGATGCCCTTCAGCTCGAGCAGCTCGTCCTTGATCAGCGCGTCGATCTTCTCCTGCGAGCCGAGCAGCTCGCGCAGTTCGCCGATCCGCTCCTCGATGTCCTTGTACTCGTCCTCGACCGCCTTACGCTCAAGGGCGGTGAGCGCGCGCAGGCGGAGGTCGAGAATCGCGACAGCCTGGAGCTCCGAAAGCTCGAAGCGCTCCATCAACTGGTTGCGCGCGTCCTCCGTGTCGGACGAGCCGCGGATGACGGCTATGACCGCGTCCAGATTGTCGAGCGCGATCAGATAGCCGCGGAGGATGTGAGCGCGACGCTCTTTCTTGCGCAGCTCGTCCTTCGAACGGCGGGTGACGATCTCGCGCTGGAAGTCGATGTAGTGCGTGAGCAGCTCGAGTAGCGACAGGGTCTTCGGAACGCCGTTGACGAGCGCGACCGTGTTCACGCCGAAGGTCGACTGCAGAGGCGTGTGCTTGAAGAGCTTGTTGAGCGCGACTTGGGGAATCGCGTCGCGCTTCAGCTCGATCTGGATGCGCATCCCCGTCCGGTCCGAGTGATCCTGCAGGTCGGAGATCTCGGTGAGAACCTTGTCGTTGACGAGCTCTGCGATCTTCGCGATGACGCCGCCGTCGCCGCCCTTCTTCACGCCGTACGGCAGCTCGGTGACGACGATGGCGCTCTTGCCTCCGCGCAGCTCCTCTATGTGAGCGCGCGCGCGCATGACGATGCGGCCGCGGCCGGTGCGATACGCATCGCGGATGCCGGCGCGGCCGACGATGATCGCGCCCGTCGGGAAGTCCGGCCCCTTCACGTGCCGCATCAGGTCGTCAGCGCTCGCGTCGGGCTTGTCGATCAGCGTGATCACGGCGTCGATCACCTCGCCCAGGTTGTGCGGCGGGATGTTCGTCGCCATGCCAACCGCGATGCCGGCACTGCCGTTGACCAGCAGGTTGGGGAACCGCGCCGGCAGCACCTTGGCGATCTGCTTCGACTCGTCGTAGTTCGGCTCGAAGTCGACCGTGTCGGAGTCGAGCTCGCGCAGCATCTCCTCGGCGATCCGCGCGAGGCGCGCTTCTGTGTTGTGACTGACGAAGCCGTTGGTCAGGAACGAGTGGTCGTCAGTGTCGACGCGAAGCGAGTAGACGGGCTGCACACCGGCGTCAGCAACAGAGGCGATCTCGGCGTAGTAGTACTCGCCGCCGACCAGCGGCTCGACCACCTGCTTGACCTCGTCAGATCGGATCCGCTCGAGGATCGCGGTGCCGCCCTGCTCCCAGCGCTCGACACGGTCGACGTTGTGACGCCGGAGCCAGTCTTTGTCCGCCCAGCTCGATCCGCAATCGGTGCGGATGTAGTCCGCGACCCCAGGGACGTGATCGCTGCTGAGTGCTGTGCTCTCGTGCGGAACCTCCGCGAGCTCGCGCTCGAGCTTCAACTGCTTCTCGCCGAGGAACCCAAGGTTTCGCGAGAACAGCCGTGCATCGCGGCGGTTCGTGATCACAACTTTGACCTCACCCTTGTCGTAGCGGCACAGACGGGAGATGACGCCGAACTCGAGCAGCAGGAGTTGCACATCCTTGGCGAGCTGCTCGCTGTACGTCGAGTAGGAAACCTGGATCGTCTTGCGCGGCAGCAGCGACGAAGAGCCGTCACCGGTGAAGAGCGCCTGCAGGAAGACGCGCTTGAAGGCCTGCGATGCGCGCCATACGCGCTCAGGAATGCGCTTCGCTGCACTGCGCTGGCCGCTGAGCTCCGAAAGGGGGCTGCCCGTGAAATGGCCGAGCTGGTGGATATCGAGCTCCCAGAGGATGCTCCCGGACGCGATGCGACGCCGCGAGATGTAGCGCGGGCCGCCGACAACTGCGTCGTACGCGTCGGCGACAGCTGCGAAGAAATCGAAGTCGACGTTGTTGAAGCCGGCGCGCTTCTCCGATGCGAATCCCTCCGACACCCATGCACCAAGGAGCAGCGCCGTCTGGCGATCGGCGTCGGATAGCTCGACCTCGACGGGTCGCGCAACACGGTTGAGCAATACGCGGTCGCCCGGCTCGATCTCTTCGAGCAGCTTCCAAAGCGGCATCGGAACGCCGGCGACGGTCGCCAGACAGAGGACCGGGTGGTTGTGCGTACCCTCGAGCTCGTAGCCCTCACGCGTCGTGATGCGAAGCGTCGGGTGGTCGCCTGAATGGAAGAGCTTCGAGGCGTGCACCGGGCGGCCGAGGCGATCGAGCACCGTCAGGTCAACATCGTTGTCGGACTCGGGCTGCGCGTCGACGAAGTCGGCGATCCGAATGGTGCCGTTCGCCGACGCAACCCGCGCCGAGCCGCTGAGGCAGTACCGCATCGCAGCCGGAGGGTCATCGTCTATCGAGCCGAAGTTGCCTTGCCCGTCGACAAGCGGGTAGCGAAGCGAGAACGGTTGCGCCATCCGCACGAGCGTGTCGTAGATCGCGCTGTCGCCGTGCGGATGGAAGTTGCCCATCACATAGCCGACGATGTTCGCGCTCTTCACATACGGACGACCAGGACGGTTGCCGTTCGTCCACATCGAATAGAGGACACGGCGGTGCACAGGCTTCAAGCCGTCGCGCACGTCCGGTAGCGCACGCGAGACGATCACCGACATCGCGTAGTCGAGGAAGCTCGAGCGCATCTCCTGCTCGAGCTCGCGCGACTCGATGCGCCCTGGGCCGAGTGCCCCTGTCTCTACTTCGGACACCGGCTCAGACGTCCAAGAACTTCACGTTCGTCGCATTCTCCTCGATGAACACGCGTCGCGGCTCGACCGCGTCGCCCATCAGCATCGAGAAGACCTGGTCGGCTGCCGAGGCGTCCTCGACGTCGACCCGGACGAGCAGGCGCTTCGTGGGATCCATCGTCGTTTCCCAGAGATGCTCGGCATTCATCTCACCCAGGCCCTTGAAGCGCGAGACCTGCATCCCTTGCTTCGCGGCGTCGAGCACGCGCGTGCGGAGATCGTCGAACGACTCTGCGACGACCTGCTCTTTGCCGACCGTGACGGTGAACGGCGGCGCGCCGAGCTGGTCGACGAGCTTCCCGTACGCGGTGCGCAGACCGACGTAGATGGGCGATCCGAGCAGCTCGACTGGAACCGTCACGTTCTGTGCGGCCGACGTCTCGGTCTCGACGACACGCACCCTGAACTCGTCCTCACCACCGTCGAGCAGCGAGAGCGCGTAGCCGTTCTCGCCGATCGCCTTGAGTGTCTTGCCGATGTCAGCGGGGCCATCGATGTCGTGCTCGACGAGGCGGTGAAGAATCATCAGCTCCGTCGCCTGCGCGCCGAAGTCCGAGCGCAGGCGAGCGTGATAGCCCTCGTACTGCTTGAGGTCCTTCGCGAAGCGCGCCCACTTGGCCTCCGTCAGCTTCACCGCACGGCCGCTTCGGTCGCTCAACTCCACCGCAGGGATGCGCTCGCGGCCGAGCAGCTCCTCGAGCTGCGCGTCCTTCTCGAAATAGAACTCCTGGTTGCCGAGCTTCACTTTGTAGAGCGGCGGCACGGCGATGTAGACATAGCCGCCGTTGATCAGCTCCGGCATCTGCCGGTAGAGGAACGTGAGGATCAGCGTGCGGATGTGCGAGCCGTCGACATCGGCGTCCGTCATGACGATGATCCGGTGGTAACGAAGCTTCTCGAGGTCGAATTCGTCGCCGAGACCGGTGCCGATCGCGGTGATCATCGCCTGGATCTCGTTGTTCGAGAGAACCTTGTTGATGCGGTTCTTCTCCGTGTTGATGATCTTCCCGCGCAGAGGCAGGATCGCCTGGTAGGTGCGGTCGCGACCCATCTTCGCGGAGCCGCCGGCGCTGTCTCCCTCGACGATGAAGAGCTCCGCCGACTCGGGATCCTTGATCGAGCAATCCGCGAGCTTGCCGGGTAGCGCCATCGACTCGAGCGCGGACTTACGGCGCGTGAGCTCACGCGCCTTGCGCGCGGCCTGGCGTGCGCGAGACGCGGCGATCGCCTTGTTGATGATCTGTCGCGCGTCGGTGGGGTTCTCTTCGAAGAACTCCGCGAGCCGCTGGTTGACGGCGGTCGACACCATGCCGCTCACCCACGGATTACCGAGCTTCGTCTTCGTCTGACCCTCGAACTGTGGGTCCTGCAGCTTCACGGAGATGACGGCGGCGAGACCCTCGCGTACGTCCTCGCCCTCGAGGTTGTCTTCCTTCTCCTTCAGCAGACCCTTCTCGCGTGCGTACTTGTTGATCGTCGACGTGAGCGCCGAGCGGAAACCAGAGAGGTGCGAGCCGCCCTCGTGCGTGTTGATGTTGTTGGCGAACGAGAAGACCGACTCCTGGTACGAGGAGTTCCACTGCATCGCCACCTCGACCTCACCCTGCTCGCCCGAGCCCTCGAAGAAGATGACGTGGCGGTGGATGGTCTCCTTGGACTCGTTGACGTAGCCGACGAAGTCCTTGATGCCGCCCTCGTAGTGGAACTCGATCGGTGCACCGCCCTCGGCGCGCTCGTCGGCGAACGAGACCTTGAGCCCACGTGTGAGGAACGCGACTTCGCGGAAGCGTGACACCAGCGTCTTCGCGTCGTACTCGGTCTCGTCGAAGATCTCGGCGTCGGCGAGAAACGAGATCGTCGTGCCCGTCTCATCGGACTCGCCGACGACTTCCATCGGGCCTTGCGGCACGCCACGCGTGAACTCCTGGCGGAACACCTTCCCCTCGCGCTCGACCGTTGCGATCAGCCACTCCGAGAGCGCGTTGACGACGGAAACGCCGACGCCGTGCAGACCGCCGGAGACCTTGTAACCGCCCTGGCCGAACTTGCCGCCGGCGTGCAGCTTCGTCAGCACGACCTCGAGCGCCGACATGCCCGTGCCCTCGACCTCGTCGACCGGGATGCCCGCGCCGCGGTCGCGAACCGTCACCGAATTGTCGGGATGAATCGTCACCTCGACCACGTCGTTACGGCCGGCGAGCGCCTCGTCGACCGAGTTGGCGACAACCTCGTACACCAGGTGGTGGAGGCCGTTGATCCCGGTCGAGCCGATGTACATACCGGGGCGCAGACGGACCGGCTCGAGGCCTTCGAGCACAGTGATGTCCTTGGCCGAGTAGTTGGCCTGCGCTGGTTGCTTCGCCATAGAGGGAAATCCCTGCAAAACAGACGCTTTGCGGGACACCCGAAGTGTATCAGGTGGGGCTGTCTGAACGCATCCGCGCGAGCGCAAAACTGATCGCTTTTTGCACAGTTTCGCGCAGGGTTTCCTCGTCGATTTCGGCCGCCAGAGCGCGTGCCTTTTCGACGTCTTCGGCAGCCGGCTGAACACCCGTCGCGTGGCGCTCGAGCGGAGCCTCCGGAAGCGGTCCTGGTGCGAAGCGCAACTTGTCGACAGTGATGTTCAACGACGCGAGACGTTCGCCGATCTCCTGCGCGCGATGTCCGAGCTCGAACGCCCATACCGAGTCGCTCGTGTTGACGTGCACGGTCCCGTCGCGCGCGATGCGCGCGGGCCACGCGTGACGCGCAATCGCCTCGCCGACAGCCTCCGGCCAGCGGTCGAGTAGCTCCGGCATTCCCGCTTGCGGGCCGAAACGCGCCAGCTCCGCGCGCACCCCGTCGCCGAGCCGGTCGAAGAACTCATTCCGCTGCCGCTTAAACCGCGGTGCCAGGAGACACCTCCACGAGTTGAGCCGGCTCAATCGGAAGCGAGCCCTTGTGGGTCGCCGTCACCATCGCCTGCGCTGATGTTTGCAACCGTCTCGCGAGGAGCTCGCGGCGGCCCGGATCGAGCTCCGACAGCACGTCGTCGAGCAGAAGCAGGGGCGGCGGGTCGAGCAGCTCCGCCTCGGCGAGCAGAAGCGAGAGAACAGCGAGCCGTTGCTCACCTTGCGACCCGAAGCGACGCAGGTCACGCTCACCGGACGCGATCAGTACGTCATGCAGGTGCGGTCCCGCCCCGGTCGAGCCACGCTCGATGTCGCGCGAGAGACGCCGCTCGAGCTCGTCGAGCGTCGGTGGGTCGCCGTCATACGCGAGGTGCGCGTCGGCGAGGCCAAGCTCGCCCGCGCGATCGGCGAACGGTTGTGCAAGCAACGCGAGCATCTCCGTTCGCGCGTGCACGAGAGACGCGCCGAGCTCGGCGACCTGCTGCGTCCACGGCGTCACCGCGTCGCGCGACGACGCGCCGAACTGCACACGGCGCAGCGCAGCGTTGCGTTGCGCAAGCGCTGCGACGTAGTCCTGCGGCAGCGGCGCGCGGGCGGGCAGAAGCCGGCCGAGCACACGATCGAAGTAGGCGCGACGCGCTGCCGGCCCGCCTTTCACGACCGCGAGGCGATCTGGAGTGAAGACGAGCGTCGATACCTCGCGGCGCAGCGACTCGGCCGAAGGCAGACGGGCGCCGTTCAGCCGCGCCTCCTTCGCCTGATTCGCCCGGAGGATCACCGTGAGCTCCGTCTGCACGCCGTTACGGTCGCCGTTCAGCGCGATGCGCCCCGCCTCTTCGCCGAACCGGATCAGCTGCGCGTCGTGGTGCGTGCGCGGCGAGAAGCCCTGCGTCGCGACGTGCAGCGACTCGAGCAGGTTCGTCTTGCCGACGCCGTTTCGCCCAACTACGAGCACCACCCCGGGCGAGAGACTCAGGTCGAGTGCTTGGTACGACCGGTAGTTACGGAGCGTGACGCGCTGAACGATCAGGCTGGATCTTTTTAACCCGCAAGCCTGATGGGCATGATCAGGTACACGTAGTCGTCGTCGCCCCCGAGCACTGCCGGGCGCAGCGGGCTGATCAGCTTGAAGGTGATCGAGTCCGACTCGACCGACTCGAGCCCGTCGCGCAGGAACTCCGCGTTGAAGCCGATCTCGAGCGGGTCGCCGGCGAACGGGGCCGGCATCGACTCGCGAGCCTCGCCGACGTCTTGCGTGATCGCGGAGACGCTCAGCTCACCGTTGTCGAAACGCAGGCGGATCGGCGAGTTGCGCTGCGCCATCAGAGACACGCGGCGGACGACGTCCAGGATCTCCTCGCGCGCCATCGGCACCTCGTACTCGAACTGCTCGGGCAGCAGCTGCCGGTAGTTCGGGAATTGGCCGTCGATGCGACGTGTCGTGAGCCACGTACCTTCGGCGCCGAACACGACGTGGTTGTCCGTCACACCGAGCTGAACTTCATCTGCCCCGGTCGCGATGCGCGACAGCTCCTGCAGCGCGCGAGCCGGGATGATCGCCTCGAGCTCGGGAAGTGAGCCCGACACGGTTGTTTCCTTCACGGCGAGACGATACGAGTCGGTGGCAGCCATCACGACCTTGCCCGGCTCGAAGCGAACGAGGATGCCTGTGAGCACCGGGCGGCTCTCGTCGCGCGATGCGCTACGGCCGACGCGCGCGACCGTGCCGACGAGCGCGTCGCGGTCGATCGCGTGCAGCGTCGCAGCGTCGATCTCGGGGAGACGCGGGAAGTCTTCGCTCGAGTACGTGTGCAGGCGATACGTCGCCGAACCGCACGTCACGACGACGACGGCTTCCTCGGGGTGATGCTCGATCGCGACCTCGCTGTCGGCCAGCGAACGTGCGATCTCGAGCAGCAAGCGCCCAGGCACGACCACGGATCCTTCGTCGGTCACCTGCGCGTCGAGCGTCGCGCGCAGCGACACCTCCATGTCGGTGGCGGCGAGATGAAGCTTGCCGGCCTCCGCGCGCAGCTGGATGCCGCCGAGCACAAGCACCGTGGCACGCGTCGAGACAGCGCGAGTGACGACAGCGAGTTTCGCGCTCAGGTCGTCGCGCGGAACGGTTATCCGGAACCCAGTGCCCACTACTAGTTCTGAGTCAATCATTTAAAAGAAACCTCGTTGTAGTTATAGGTGCTGTGGGTCCGGGGAGAAACACTGCAAAGAGGCGCGGTTGTGCGATTTTCCTTGTGGGGCCGGACGGGGGACAACCAGGCGCAATTCACAGCTTCGGCTCGATTCACGACTGGCGGACGCGAGCTGTGAGCTCTTGGACGAGGTTGTACACATTTCTATCCTCACGAATCAGGCGCGCAATTTTGGACGTCGCGTGGATCACCGTGGTGTGGTCGCGACCGCCGAACTCCTTGCCGATCTTCGGAAGCGACGAGTCCGTGAGCTCGCGTGAGAGGTACATGGCGACCTGACGCGGATAGACGATGTTCTGCGACCGGCGGTCTCCGGTGAGCTCGTCCCGCGTGACGCCGAAGCGTTCGCAGGTGAGGTCCTGGATCCGCTGGATGGAGATTGCGGTTGTGCGCTCGCCCTGGGGGAAGACGTCCTTCAGAACGTCTTGGGCGAGGTCGACCGACAAAGGCCGGCCGGTGAGTGACGAGAACGCGACGACGCGTGTGAGCGCACCCTCCAGCTCGCGGATGTTGGTCGAGACACGCGAAGCGATGTACGTGAGCAATTCCGGGTCGGGGATCTCGATGTGGTCGGCCCAAACCTTCTTGCGCAGGATCGCGATACGCGTCTCGAGGTCGGGCGGCTGGATGTCGGTGATCAGCCCCCACTCGAACCGCGACCGCAGCCGTTCCTCCAGCGTCGAGATCTCGCGCGGCGGGCGGTCGCTGGACATGACGATCTGCCGGCCGGCTTCGTAGAGCGAGTTGAAGGTGTGGAAGAACTCCTCCTGGATGCGCTCTTTGTTCTCGAAGAACTGCACGTCGTCGATCAGCAGGACGTCGTACGTGCGGTAGCGCTGCTTGAACCCTTCGATGCGCTTGTCGCGAAGACTGTTGATGAAGTCGTTCATGAACGTCTCCGACGTGACATAGCGGCAGGTGAGGCCGCCGCCGTGGTCGGTGACGAAGTTCGCGACCGCGTGCAAAAGGTGCGTCTTCCCGAGGCCGGTGTGGCCGTAGATAAAGAGCGGGTTGTACGCCTGGGCGGGCGCTTCGGCGACAGCGAGCGCGGCCGCGTGCGCGAAACGGTTGGACGACCCGATCACGAAGGAGTCGAACGTGTACTTGGGGTTGATCCCGACCGCCTCGGTGCGAGCGTGCGTCTCGAGCGGCAGCGGCAGCGGTGCCGGTTTGCCGCCGGCGGCGGGCTGAGCCGGAGCAGGCGGCGGCGACGTCTCGACAACCTCGAACCGCAGCTGCAGCCCAGGTCCGCCGGCGTCGCGCACGGCAGCACGGATCAGGTCGAGGAAGTGGCCCTCGATCCAGTTGCGCGTGAAATCGTCAGGTACGGAGACCGAGAAGGTCTCACCGTCGAGCTCGACACCGCCGACCCGCGCAAACCAGGTGCGGTAGGTGTCTTCGTTCAAGGCCCCGCGCAAACGAGCTGCGACGTCGTTCCAGAGGCTTTCCGCCGTCAGCTCGATTTGCCGCTCCACGTTGCCCCAACCCCCGGTCTCGATCGCGCTTTTAACCCCTGAAAGGAGCGCGAGCATAGCAGCGTGTTCGCGCCCTCTCAATGAGGATTTCTCGACGTGTCCCACAGTTAGATTCGCGCGATTTGCAGGGAGTTTTTCGCCTCCCACAAAACTCTCCACAGCTGTGGAAACACGATGGTGACGACCCGGGCCGCTGCCCCTTTCCACGGCTTTTCGTTCACCCACACCTGTGGACAACCGAGCGTCGAAAAGGTCCGTCTATACTGGCCCGCGGCCGGCGCAATGTCGGCTACTTCCTTCTTAACGGCCCGAGATGAAACGCACCTACCAGCCCAACGTACGCCGTCGCGCGAAGAAGCATGGCTTCCGAGCCCGTATGGCGACCCGCGCCGGCCGGGCAATTCTGAAGCGCCGCCGCACCAAGGGCCGGAAGCGCCTCTCGGCGTAACGGTGCAGAAGCGCAACAGGCTCTCCCGCTCTCGCGACTTCGACGAGGTCTACCGGCGTGGGCGGTCCGTGTCGACCCGCTTCCTGACGCTGTACTGGTTCGACCGCTCCGAGACGATCGGCGACCCACGGCTTGGGCTGGCGGTGCCGCGTGAGGTCGGCAACGCCGTCGTCCGCAACCGCACGAAGCGCCAGTTGCGCGAGCTCTTCTCCGCGCGCGTCGAGCGCGTGCCGGCGAGCAACGACTACGTGTTGAAGGTGCGCAAGGGCCTGCCCGAAGCGGTTGTCGCGAACGGGTCGCCGTGGCTCGAGGAGCGGCTCGACGAGGTGCTCGAGAAGGCCGGCGTGCTCGCATGAGGACGGTCGCGATCTTCCCGATCCGTCTCTACCAGCTCCTCGTCTCGCCGCTGCTGCCGGCGAACACCTGCAAGTACCACCCGAGCTGCTCGGAGTACGCAGCGCTTGCAATTCGCAAGCACGGCATCTTCAAGGGTGGCGCGATGGCCGGCTGGCGCCTGCTGCGCTGCAACCCGTGGTCGCACGGCGGGGTCGACTACCCATGAACCTGATGCTCGCGACCAGCATTCCCGGCTTCGGGACTCTCGAGAACGTCATGAAGTCGATTCTCGACTTCTTCCACGGCACCGTCGGGCTGTCGTGGGCCTGGTCGATCATCGCGGTGACGATCGTTGTGCGCATCGCTCTCGTGCCGCTGATGGTGCGGCAGATCCATTCGATGCAGGCGCTGCAGCGCCACGCGCCGGAGATGAAGGAGATCCAGCGCAAGTACAAGGGCGACCGGCAGAAGCTCAACGAAGAGCTGATGAAGTTCTACCGCGAGAACAACATCAACCCGGCTGCGTCATGTCTCCCGCTCGTCGCGCAGCTGCCGGTGTTCTTCGCGCTGTACCTCACGCTGAAGCACTTCTCGCATCACATCACCGGTTCGTGGTTGTCGATCGTGCATCTCGACCAGCATGCGACATCGCACTGGTCGGGCTACTTGCTGCTCTCCGTGTACGCGGGCTCGCAGATCGCGTCGACGTACTTCATGGGCACGACGATGGACAAGACGCAGCGCAACATCATGATGGTTGTTCCGCTCTTCTTCATCACGGTGATCGCGCGCTTCCCGACCGGCCTCACGCTCTACTGGATGACGACGAACCTCTGGACGGTAGGTCAGGGTCTGATCACGCGCCGGCTCGCCGCGAGCACGCCGGCACCGTCGTTCAGCCGGAAGCCGCAGGCGAAGCCCAAGCCTTCGGCTGCGCCGGCTCCCGCCGCCGCGTCGCCGGAGCCTGAGAAGCCGCGCCAGCCGCAGCAGCCCCGCAAGGTGCGGCGCAAGAAGGGCGGCTCGCGCCGGTGAAAGAAAAGGTCTCGGTCGAAGCAACGGGCGAGACTGTCGGCGAGGCGAAGTGGAAGGCGCTGCGCGAGCTCGAGCGGCGTGCGCCGGCGCTCGACAAGGGCAGCGTGCAGTTCCAGGTCGTGTCGGAAGGCGAGCGCGGGCTGCTCGGTGTGGGCTACACGCCGGCACGCGTCGTTGCGACGGTTGAAGTCGACGCAACAGCAGCAGCGCCGGTTGCACGCGGCGACGAGAGCGAGCTCGCGACGCGCGTGCGCATGATCGTCGAGCGTGTCGTCGGTGCGATTGGCATCGGCGCGCAGGTCGACGTTGCGGAGACCGACGACGAATTGTTCGTCACGTGCGAAGGCGGCGACCTCGGCTTGCTGATCGGCCGCCACGGACAGACGATCGACGCGCTGCAGCACATCGTGAACTCGATTGTGTGGCGCTCGGGCGGCGAAAAGTCCGTGACGATCGATGCCGCCGGTTATCGCGACCGCCGCCGCACGATTCTCGAGGACATGGCAGACCGCAGTGCGGAGCGTGCGCTGCAGGGTGAATCGGTTGCGCTCGAACCGATGACGCCGGTCGAGCGAAAGGTCGTGCACGAACGGTTGAAGGAACGGGCGGGCGTGCGCACGGCGAGCTCCGGCACCGAGCCGTATCGCTACGTGGTCATTGAGCCAGACGCTTGACGAGTGGCTCGCGGCGGTTGTCGCGACGCCGGGCTTGACCGCGCTTCGAGATGTAGAGAGTGCAAGAGCGGTGCTGCTCGACGACTCGCTGCGCGGTGCCGATGTCGTGTCGCAGTTCGACGGCGCGATCGTGGACGTCGGTTCCGGGGGTGGTGCACCGGGGATCCCGCTGGCGCACGCGCTGCCGAGCCGAGAAGTCGTGTTGGTCGAAGCCGAACGGCGCAAGTGCGAGTTTCTCGAGCGATGGGCGCCGCCCAATGCGCGTGTCGTGTGGGGACGCGTCGAGGATCAGGAGACCGACTGGGCGGGCGTTGCGGTTGCGAAAGCGCTGGCGCAGCCGCCGACCGCGCTCGAGTGGTGCCTGCCGCTGGTGCGCGAGGGCGGCGCCGTGGTGCTCTGGATCGGCGAGACGGCAGACCTCGACGTGCTCTCCCGGGTCGCCGGCCAGCTGGCTGGCGAGCTCGCCGAGAGCTCTCCCGGACTGGCCGTGATTCGCAAGACGGGCCCCACTCCAGCGGGTTTTCCGAGGCGTGTCGGGGTGGCCAAGAAGCGTCCGTTGGCCTAGCTAGATTGGCGAGATGCCGCCTCGGATCTACGCATTTGCGAATCAAAAAGGCGGCGTCGGCAAGACGACGACCGCGGTGAATCTTGCCGCGTGCCTCGCCGAAGCCGGTGAGCGCGCGCTGGTGGTCGACCTCGATCCGCAGGCCAACGCGACGTCCGGGCTCGGGATGCGCGCGAACGGCGTTTCTACCTACGACCTACTGGATGGCGTCCCACTGGCCGACCTCGCGAAGCCGACGAAGTTCGCGAACCTCTCGCTCGTGCCATCTCGGCCGGAGCTTGCCGGCGCGGCGGTCGAGCTCTCCAACCGCCCCGACGGCGAGCGGTATCTGCAGGAGGCGCTCGCGCACGCGGAAGGCTTCGACTTCGTTTTGATCGACTGCCCACCCGCGCTCGGCTTGCTCACCGTGAACGCGCTCGCTGCGGCTGATCGCGTGATCGTGCCGGTGCAGGCCGAGTACTTCGCGCTCGAAGGTCTCGCGCAGCTCGTGCAGTCGATCAACCTCGTGAAGACGCGCCTCAATCCGAAGCTCGAGATTGCCGGCGTCATCCTCACGATGACCGATGCGCGCACGCGTCTCTCCGCAGACGTCGAGGCGGAGGTGCGCAAGCATTTCGGCGACCTCGTCTTCCGCACGGTGGTCCCGCGCTCGGTGCGCGTCGCCGAAGCACCGAGTCACGGCCTCCCCGTAACGCACTACGACCGGGCGTCGCGTGGTGCGGACGCCTACTGGAAGGTGGCGATGGAGCTTGTCGAGCGGCGCTAGCCCTAGAAGAGGCCTCGGCCGTGGCTTCGAGGTCCTGATCGGCGGCTCGCAGCCTGAGCTCGTGCACCTCGCCGTCGACCAGATCCACGCGAACCCGAACCAGCCGCGCAAGCAATTCGATCACGCATCGGTTGCAGGACTCGCCGATTCGCTGCGCGCGCAGGGACTGATCCAGCCCATCGTCGTGCGGCCGCGGCTCGCTGGCGGCTACGAGCTGATCGCGGGTGAGCGCCGCTGGCGCGCCGCGCGTGAAGCCGGTATCGCGACGGTGCCTGCGGTCGTGCGCGAGACGGACGACCGCGATTCGCTGCTGCTCGGTCTCGTCGAGAACGTCGCACGCGAGGATCTCTCGCCGGTCGACGAGGCACGCGCGTACGCGATGCTGATCGACGAGTTCGAGCTGTCACTGGGCGACGTTGCGGAACGCGTCGGCAAGGCGAAGCCGACGGTGTCGAACCGCATCCGTCTACTCGAGCTGCCCGACGACGTGCTCGCGATGATTGCGCGCAACGAGTTGACCGAAGGGCACGCGCGCGCGGTGCTCTCGGTGCCCGGCGACCAGGAGCGCCGCCGCCTCGCGAAGCGCATCGTCAGCGAGGGGTTGTCCGTGCGTGCTGCGGAACGCGCAGCCCGCTGGTCGGGTGCGAAGACGAAGGAACGTAAAGCGGCCTCGGTCGACCCGGTTCTGGCGTCGCGCGTCAAGGACGCGTTGAAGCGCCTCACCGGCATCGACGCGAAGGTCGGGAGCGCAGGCGTGACGTTGCCGGTCGATAGCGAGACGCAGCTCGAAGAGCTTGCCGAAGCGCTCGAGCGGATTCTCCAGCGCCCGTAACCCCACCGCCGGCAGGCTCGTTCAAGTCTCCGTGGACCTTGAGTCCCTGGAGGCGATCTCGCGCGACCCGGCTTCGCGCGCGGTGTGTCTGCGCCTGGCGCGCATGTCACGGCGCGGACGCCTCCACCCGTTTCTCACCGAGATCCGGCGCACCGGCGAGCTCGACGAGGAGACCAAGGCGCACATTGCCGAGCTCGCCGCGGACGATTCGTTTTTGCGGTCGGTGGAGACGTACATACACGCCACCCGCGCCCTGCACTGATGGGCCGAATTTATGGAAGAACCTGAACAGTCCGAGACACCGCCTGAGTACGACCGCGCCGAGCCGCATTACTTCGGCATGACGCCGCCTGCAGTCGTTGCTGCGCTCGGCGGAGTTGCAGGGCTCGCGGGGATCGTGCTGCTTGCGACCGGTTCGCTCGCGGTCGGGATCCTGCTGCTCGTGGCGGGACTGCTGCTCACGTTCGTGTTCCTCGAGCAGGCGCGCCACCGGCCTTCAACTCAGCTCGATCACGTCGCAATCGCGGCGATCGACAACTCGCGCGCGTACGCCGGCTTTACGGGCGTAACGGTGTTCGCGTGGACGAGGGCCGGTCGTGAAGTCGCACGCCGGCGCATGGAGGCGAGGCTGATCGCGCGGAGACGCGCAAAGGTGCAGTACGAGCTCGGCGGAGCGGTGCACGAAGCCGATGACACTCGCGTCGAGACGTTGAACGCGCAAATGGCGACACTTGACGGCGAGCTGGAACGCTGCCTGCGCGACACGCGTGTGGCAGTCGCGAAGGCGCGGCTACGGATGCGTCAGGAACGTGACGCAATCGCGGCGACGCAAGTGCGCCGCCCTGCGCCCTAGGAGCGCGGAGTCTCGCGACCCCGCGCTCCGCTAAGCGCAACGATTACTTCTTGCCGTGCGAGCCGGCGTAGTTGGTGCAGTCGCCCTGGTTCTTGAAGATCCCGAAGGCCTGCCAGCCACCGTTCTTGCACTGCGACGGGTCGGTCGGAGGCAGCGGACCGATCGCGATGTTCACGCTGACCGAGCCGGAGTTGTCGCCGTTCCAGATGTCATTCGCTGCGAGCAGCAATGTCCCGGTACCGCCGATCGTCATCGGGCCTGTGCCGATGGCGAACCACGATGCACCGCCGTTCAGCGAGCCAATCAAGGCGCCCTGACCGGCTGAGCCAACCGGGCAGCCGCCGCCGACAGAAGCGCAGGTTGCGCTCGTTCCGCTCGGGGACGTCGTAATCCCGCCGCCTACCGACCATGTGCCACTTGCCGTGACGACAATCTGCTGCCCGGTCACAAGCGTGACTCCTGAGTTGACCGGAGCTGTCTCGCCCGTGAAGCCGCGCACGGGCGCTGACGTAGCCGGCACGGAGACCGTTTTCGAACTACCGGACGCGGATGCGAGACCTGCACCGACCGCGATCGCTCCGACCGCGATTGCGGTGAGGCAGATGATTCGCCGCATTTGTGTGACCTTTCTGGTTGCGAAGACTGAAAACGTTCGACTTAGGTGTAGCCGCCGACGCTGCGCGAGTCAATGGGCGATCCTGGATTCGAACCAGGGACCTCCGCCTTATCAGAGCGGCGCTCTAACCAACTGAGCTAATCGCCCGCGCGGCGCGATTGTAGCCCGGTGTCGTCCGAGGACACGGGGGTAATCTAGGCGTGTGGTCGAGATGTCGATCTACGGGGTCTCGTTCGACCTCGTTGGCAAACAGCCGATCGTGTTGCTGAAGACGGCGGACGGTAATCGCTACCTGCCGATTTGGATCGGTCACCCCGAAGCTGCGGCGATCTTGATGAAGCTGCAAGGCGCCGACGCGCCTCGTCCGTTGACACACGACTTGCTCGTGAACATTCTCGGCGAGCTCGACGTGGACGTCGTGCGCGTGACCGTCACCGAGCTGCGCGACAACACCTTCCACGCATCGATCACCGTGACGCAGAACGGCAACGAGATCGAGATCGACTCGCGTTCGTCCGACGCGATCGCGGTCGCCGTCCGCGCGCACGCGCCGATCTTCGCGGCGGATGACGTGATCGAGGAGTCGGCGATCGAGATGGAAGGCGACGAGGTCAACGAGGAAGAGATCGTCAGCGAGTTCCGGAGCTTCCTCGAGCACGTCTCCGCCGAGGACTTCGCCGAGGTTGAAGTTGAGCCTTCGGACGAAGAAGAAGACGACGAAGAGGGCTAGGAAACCTCGCGCTTCGTGAGCGCGAGCAGCTCGGCGTACAGCGAGCGCAGCCCTTCGGTGGACAGCGGGCCGTCGTTCTCGACCAGTCGCTCGTCGATCATGCGCTGCTCACGGCCCGGGTCGACGAAGTCGTAACCCTTCGTCTCCTTGTAGCTCCGCAGCTCGCGGACGAGCTCGATGCGACGGTTGACCGCTTCGAAGATCGCACGGTCGACCGCGGTGATCTGCTCGCGTGCGTCGCGCACGACCGGATCGTCTTCCATCGCCTGACTCTAACGATGCAACGTCACCGCGGCGATCAGCGCGATCAAGTTGAACGTCCCGTGCAGCACCATCCCGGGAACGACGCTGCGTGTCGTCGCGCGGATCCACGCGAGAATGCAGCCGAACGCGATCAGGATCGGGAGCGACAGAAGCAGGCCGTGCGCGAGCCCGAAGAGCACGCCGACACCGAGGATCGCCGGCCATTTCCCGAACCGCTCGAGCACGCTGAAGCCGAGACCGCGATACGTCAGCTCCTCGACGAACGGCACGAACGTGCAGATGACGATCGCGTTGACGACGTATTGCGCCGCGCGGTGGGGCTCCCAGTGCGACGGCGTCAGCCCCTGCTCGTTGCCCGGATGCGTGAGCGCGCTGTAGATCCCTTCGAAGACGTACACGGCGACGATCGCGCCGGCGAGGATCCACCCCGCCTGGGCGAGCGCGGCCGGTCGGCGCAGCGCGAGCAGGTCGCGGCGCTGTCCCGCGATCGCAAGCACGAGGGCGAGGATGATCCCGTCCTGGACGATCGCGCCGATCGCCGTCGACCAGTGATAAAGCAGTTGCGAGTCGGAGTTGCTCGAGCCGCGGGCCGCGTACCCGAGCGCGATCAGGATCGCAACGAGCAAAAGCCAGAGTGCGAGCCGACGCACATCGTCCCTACCATGGGCGGGCGCGGTGTCCGAACGCTCGTTCACTCCGGCCGAGGCTAACAGCGCCCTTCCCCAGGTGCGCGACGTCGCCGAACGCCTTGTTGCGCTACGAACGCGCATGCGCGAGATCGAAGAGACGCGGCAAGGTCTTGCCGGCAGCATCGGCTCGAACGGGGGCGGTTACGCCGCGGGCGACCTGCGCGTGCTCAACTCGGAGCTCTCGAGCCTCGCCTCGACGGTGGCCGAATGTCTCGACGCCCTCGACGAGTTGGGTGTGCAGGTGAAGGACCTCGACGCGGGCCTCCTCGATTTCCCCTCGCAGAGAAACGGCGAGCCGGTGCTTCTTTGCTGGCGCGTGGGCGAAGACGCCGTGTCGTGGTGGCACCATTCGGAGACCGGATTCGCCGGCCGCCGGCCGATCGACTGGGAGTGAGCGCAGCCCTTTGAGACACCATTGAGCAGCCATCGTCGTGACGACGCTTTCCTGCTTCGCCGCGTGCTGTCGCGGCGACGGCGGCGCGGCGGCCGCAAGGCGAAGGGCACCGCCCTCGTCACCGCAGGGGTGATCCTCACCGGCGTCATCGTCTTCGTGTTCTTCGGCGCGAGCGAAGCACTGTCGGCGACGTGCAATCTCAACTCTCTACGCCCGGTCGACATCGGCGCGAACACGTTCGTCTACGCGTCCGACGGCTCGCTGCTCGGGTCGATTCCCGCCGACCGCAACCGCGAGCCTGTCGCCGACGATCAGATCTCGCCCTACCTACCGCAGGCGACGATCGCGATCGAGGACCGCCGCTTCTACAAGCATGGCGGCGTCGACTACTTCGGCATCGCGCGCGCCGCGTGGAGCGACCTCACCGCGGGCAAGGTCGTGCAGGGCGGCTCGACGATCACGCAGCAGCTCGTGCGCAACCTCTACACGGGCTCGGAGCGCACGTTCCGGCGCAAGATCAAAGAGGCGTGCCTGGCGATCAAGCTCTCCGACAAGTGGTCGAAGCAGAAGATCCTCAACGAGTACGAGAACACCGTCTATTACGGCAATCACGCGTACGGCATCGAAGCCGCGGCGCAGACGTACTTCTCCGAGCACGCGAGCGACCTGACGCTGCCGCAGGCTGCGCTGCTCGCGGGCTTGCCGCAGGCGCCGTCCGACTACGACCCGTTTCACAATCCGGACGGCGCCCTGGGCAGACGCAACGAAGTGCTGCTCGCGATGTTCAAGAGCCACGACATCACGCAGCAGGAGTACGACCGAAGCGTGCAGTCGCGCGACCTCGGCCTCAAGGCCGGTCGCATCTACACGAGCATCAAGGAGCCGTACTTCTTCTCGTACGTCACCGACCGGCTCGAGCAGGAGTACGGCGCGAACACCGTGCGCGAGGGTGGGCTGAAGGTCTACACGACGATCGACCCGAAGCTGCAGTACCTCGCGAAGAAGGCGATGCGCGACATCCTCCCGTACAAGACCGACCCGGCTGCGGCGATCGTCTCGATCGTTCCCGGCACCGGCGAGATCCGGGCGATGACCGCTCTGTCGCGCAACAGCGCGAACCAGTTCAACCTCGTCGCGCAATCAGGCAGGCAAGCCGGCTCGACGTTCAAGTCGTTCGTGCTTGCATCGGCGATCGAGCTCGGCATCGATCCCGACTCGAGCTACTACACGTCGGCGCCGTTCACGTGCACCGCGTCACCGTGGTGCTCGACGCTCGATCCGTGGAACGTGCACACGTACTCGTATTCGTATCTCGGCAGCGTGTCGGTGACACAGGCGACGCTCGCCTCCGACAACACGGTGTACGCGCAGTTGACGCTCGACGTCGGGCCGACGTACGTGTGGAAGATGGCGCACCGCCTCGGTGTGCACATGGCGCCCGACAAACCGGTCGCCTCGATCGGGCTCGGCTCGCTCGCCGTGTCGCCTTTGGATATGGCGGCCGCCTACGCGACGTTCTCGGCGCTGGGCGTCTACGCGAAGCCGCGCGCGATCACGAAGGTCGTGCTGCCCGACGGCCGTGTCGACTCTGCGTGGGGCAAGGCCGAGACCCATCGCGTTCTCTCTCAGGGCGTCGCCTGGAAGGTCAACCAGATCCTCGCGGAGAACGCGCTGTACGGCACCGGCGCGGGCTCGGGTGACGGCATCCACCCGAACGCCGGCAAGACGGGCACCACCGACAATCACGCCGACGCGTGGTTCGACGGCTACACGCGGCAGCTAGCGACGGTCGTCTGGATGGGCTACCCGAGCGGCGAGATCCCGATGGTCGACGTGCACGGCGTGGAAGTCGCCGGCGCGACGTTCCCGGTGCCGATGTGGCACGAGTACATGGCAGCCGCGCTCAAGAACCAGCCGGCGCTGCAGTTCGGCACGCCGAGCAGCTACCCCACGTGGCGCTATTACATCCACGGCGTCTACGGCTACCTGGGCGCCGTTGCGACATCGACGACCACGACCACCACGACGACTCCGACGACCACCGCGCCGGAGCGAACGGTCACGCGTCGTGTGACGACGACGATTCCACCGCCCGTGTCGACAACAACGACGACGACGGCCGAGACGACGACAACCACCGAGCCAACGACAACCGAGCCGCCACCTCCGCCGCCTACGGATACGACGACGACTGAGACGACAACGACGACGCCGTAACTACGGGCTCGTCGTCGTGTCGGCGGTTGTTGTTGTTGTTGTGTCCGTGGTTGTCGCCGTGGTTGTGGTGTCGGTCGTGACGCTTGTCGTCGGCGGCGGAGGTGGCGGCGTGGTTACCGGCGCCGTCGTTGTCTGGTGCGTCGTCGTTTGCCGCGTTGTCGTCGGAGCAGTGGTCGACGTTGCCGTCGGAGTTGTCGTCGATGTCGACACTGTCGTCTGCCGCGCCGTTGTGGAGTACGCAGTCGTCGACTGTGCCGTTGTCGAAGGAGCGGTCGACACGCTCGGCACGCTCAAGCTGGGCAGCGGACCGCTGTTGTTGTTCGAGCTGTTGCCGTTGTGCGTCAGCGCGAGTGCCAGCGCTGCGCCGCCGGCGAGCAGCACGAGCGCGACCGCGAGTGCGGGCAACAGCACGCTCGAGCTACGGCGAGCGCGTCGAGCCGGCTGTGCCGTCTGCATGACGCGGGTCACGGAAGTCGAAGCGGTCGCCGCGAGCGTCTCCGCCGTCGCGTCGTTCGCGAGCGCCGCGATGAGCGCGTCGCCGTCAGGGGGCCGTGCCGCAGGATCTTTCGCCAGCGCGGCATCGGCCGTCCAGGCAAGTCCGGCCGGCGCGTCGCGCCGAATGTCTGCGACCGCCGGCGCGCGCTCGTCGCGGTTCATGCGCACGAGCTCCATCGCGTTGTCGGCGACGAACGGCAGCCGTCCCGTGAGCATCCGGAAGAGGATGACCCCGAACGAGTAGACGTCGCTCGCCGGCGTGGCCGTCAGCCCCGACGCCTGCTCCGGCGAGATGTACGCCGCGGTGCCGAGCACGGTGCCCGCCTCGGTGAGCGTTCCCGCGTCGCCCATGCGGGCGATGCCGAAGTCGACGATCTTCGCTCGGCCCTCCGAGTCGAAGAGCACGTTCGCCGGCTTGAGGTCGCGATGCACGAGGTCGCGCTCGTGCGCGTGCCCGAGACCGGTGGCGATCTCGTTCGCGATGACGCGTGTCTCTGAGTCCGGCAGCGCCTGCCCGCTCTTCAACCGCTCTTCGAGCGAGCCGCCGCTCAGGTACTCGAGCACCATGAACGGCCGGCCTTCGTGCGAGCCGTAGTCGTACAGGCCGCCGATGTGCGGGTCCGACAACGCCGCCACGGCGCGCGCCTCGCGCTCGAAGCGCGCGCGGTCGGCGGTCGGCGCGAGCATCTTCACTGCGACCTGCCGCTGCAGCTCGGGATCCTCCGCGAGCCACACGGAGCTCATGGCGCCGCGGCCGAGCGGCTCGATCAGGCGATACCGCCCCGCAATCACGTCTCCCGCCATCACTGAATTATCGTGGCTGCGTGATGAGCGAGCTCTTGACCGTCGAACAGGCTGTGGCCGCCGTCGTCGAACACGCCAAGCCGCGTGGGAAGCACGACGTCGAGATCGGCGACGCCTTCGGCTGCGTGCTCGCAGAAGACGCGCGGGCCGCGGTCGACCTGCCGCCGTTCGACAGCTCGGCGATGGACGGGTACGCGGTTCGCTCCGGCGACTCGCCGGGCGCGTTGAAGGTCGTAGGCCACTCCGCGGCCGGTCACCCGGCGCAGGCCGTTTTGCGCGGTGGCGAGGCGGTCAACATCTCGACCGGCGCGGTCGTTCCGGACGGCGCCGACGCGGTGATCGAGATCGAGCGCGTGCAGGAGAGAGGGGACGTGGTTGTCGTCGAGGGTGTCGCCGAGGGCGCGAACGTCCGCCCGCGCGGTGGAGATGTCGCTGCCGGCAGCGTCATCGGTCAGGCGGGAACACGAATCGCCGCGACCCACGTTGGCGCGCTCGCCGCTGCCGGGGTTGCGCTCGTGTCCACCTTCGAACGGCCGCGGGTCGCGGTGCTTTCGACCGGGAGCGAGCTGCGCCCGCCCGGCTCGGCCCTCGCGCCCGGCCAGATCTACGAGTCGAACAGCCTGCTGCTCGCCGCGCAGCTGCGTTCGGCAGGCATCGACGCGGACGTGCTCGGCGCCGTGCGCGACGACGAAGCAGCGTTGCGTGCGGCCTTGGAGCGGGGTTTGCAAGCGGACGTCTTGCTGACGTCGGGCGGCGTGTCGGTCGGCCCGCACGACTTGCTGAAGCGGCTGTTCGACGAGCTCGGCGTGCAGCGCGTGTTCTGGGGTGTCGCTATGCGTCCCGGCAAGCCGCTCTATTTCGGGGTTCGCGAAGAGACGCTTGTCTTCGGTCTCCCCGGCAACCCGGTGTCGACGCTCGTCGGCTTCGAGCTCTTCGTGCGTACCGCGTTGCGCGCCTGCGAGGGCGAGGCCGCTCCACAGCCGCGTTTTGTTCCCGGCCGGCTGGCCACGCCGCTCCAACGGAACGCGCAGCGCGACGAGCTCGTACGCGCGTACGCCCAAGGCGGTCTCGTCACACCGGTCAGCGGACAGGAGTCGCACATGATCGTTCGCGCGGCCGCCGCGAATGCGCTCGCGTTCATCCCACGTGGTGAAGGTTCGCTCGCCGCCGGCGAGCACGTCGGCTATCTGCCCGTCTGACAACTCAAGGGCCGAACGCGCGCCGCTCGTTCCGGGTTACGCGGCGTCTGCGATCTGCCAGCACGATTGTGCGAACGAGCTCGCGGATCGGCCCACGCTCCGGCCGCTCGTGACGCGCGGGGTAGGGCGCGTACCGCCCGGCCGACACGGCTGTGAGTTGCGCGATGCACGCGCCGCCGGCCAGCACGATGAAAGCCGTCGCGCCAGGGACGTACCCGACCGACACGAGTTGCAGCAGGTACCACGGCGCGTCGAACCCGAAGTGGAAACGCAGCGCGAGCGACAGCGGGACGATCAGCGGCCCGGCGAATCCCGCGACGAGCACGATCCAGCGGGCCGGCGGCGCGCCGCGCCGAACCTGCGGCAACCACAGCCAGAGATGCACCGCCGGCAGCACGAACAGCAGGGCAAAGGGGTTTGTTGCCAGGACGAGCAACGACACGACGCTCAGCCCGAGCAACGCCGCCGCTTCGCCGGCGAGCTGCTCTTCGTCGGTAACCGGCCGTCGCGGAACGAGCCGGTTCCGCCCGACGTACCAGCCGATCGCCAGCACCACGACGAGGCCGCCGAGACCCCACACCGGCCAGTGACCGGTCGCCGGCAGGCTCGGATTGGGCGGGCGCGCGCCGCCTCTCGGCCACGCGCCGAGCAGGCGGAACGCGCCGAACGCGAGGCCGATGAAGATCCAGAAGAACAGTCGGCTGCGCAGGGCGCGCGCTGCGGGCGTGACGCGGATGCCGCGCCGTCTGCAGTGCGCGAAGAGGTCGACGACCACGACGAAGAACGGCAACAGCAACGCCGTGTAGAGAAGCTCGAGCGCCCAGCCGCGCACGATGCGGCTGCCTGCCCAGACGAAGCTCGTCGTTCCTTGCGCGAGCTCGAGTCCCTGGTCGAGCGAGCCGAGCAACTCCTGCGCCGAGTTGCCGAGCGTGGTCAATCTTGTCTGGCTGAGCAGTCCGGGGCGATCGGAGAACGCAGGCTGGGGGCGGTCGCCGGACGTCGTGATCGTGACGGCGGGGATGCCCTTCGCGACGAGCGGGCCTTGCTCGTACAAGGTGAAGGGAAACGCGAGGTCGACGAGTTGCGAGAAGAAGCTGTCGCGACGCACGAGCACGTGCGACTGCTCGAGCACGCGCTGCGCGGCGGTCTGCACGAGCACTGCCGCAGGCGAGCGTGGCGCGTCGCCGGTGATCACGATGTGTGGGGCGCCTGCGCCTGCGATCGCGTCGAGGTTGATCGCGGCGACGACATGGAACGGCAGGTTCTTCACGAAGCGCGCCGCACCGATTGCGCCGAACGCGCCGGCGTCGGTCGAGAGGAAGACGAGTGTGTGCTCCGTGCGCACGCGCTCGCCCGTCAGCGTGTCCGGCTGCGCGTACGCGCGCGCGAGCTCGACGAGCGCCGCCGTCCCGGATGCGTTGTCGTTCGCACCGGGTCCGCCACCCGAGTCGTCGCGGTGCGCCATCACCACGATCGCGTCGGATGACTGTCCGGCGGCGACCGCCCACAGGTTCTCCATTCGCACGTTGCCCAATCCGGCAACAGGCTCCGTCCATGTGTCGGCGGAGACCGGCAGACCGTACGACGCAATCTGCGAGCGGAACCACTGCGCCGCCTGCTGTGCACCGACCGTGCCCGGGACACGGTCGGGATAGCGCGTTGCGAGCTCGACTGCGAGCTGGCGCGCGCCTTGCCCGTCGAACGACGGCGGAAGCTGTGGCGCCGGCAGCGAACCGACGCGGCCAACGCTGAACGCGAGCACGAGCAGCGGCAGTGAGAGCAGCAGGAACGTGCCGCGGTAGAGGCGTGCGTTGAGCGGCCGTTCGAGCGAGCCGCGCCGCGGACGATGCCGTTCAACAAGCACGGGCCGGGAAGGCCGGGTCGCAGACATGCGAGGCTATAGTAGGAGCGCGCGGGCGGGCTGGTTTTTCGGGCGATGGCAATGTCGGATTCCTCCCCCACGATCCTGCTCGTCGACGACGAGGACGCAGTGCGGCGCCTGCTGGCGTTCCCGCTGGAGAGGGACGGCTACGAAGTCGTCCAGGCGTCCGACGGCGAAGAGGCGCTCGAGCTCTTCGAAGAGCACGACGTCGATCTTGTCGTGCTCGACATCATGCTGCCGCGCCTCGACGGGCTCGAGGTCTGCAAGCGCCTGCGCTTGACGAGCCAGGTGCCGATCATCATGCTCACCGCCCGCGACGACGAGCTCGACAAGGTGATCGGGCTCGAGCTTGGCGCGGACGACTACATCACGAAGCCGTTCTCGATCCGCGAGTTCCGCTCGCGCGTGCGTGCGCTGTTACGCCGCTCGCGGCAGAGCTCGGCCTCGGCCGAGGAGGAGTTGATCGAGCGCGACGGCCTGGTGATCGACGTCCCGCGCCGAGCCGTGACGGTGCGCGGCGAGGCTGTTCAACTCACCTACGTGGAGTTCGAGTTGCTGCGCGCGCTCGCGGCGAGCCCGGGCCGCGTCTTCAGCCGCCGCATGCTGCTCGAGGCGCTCTGGCGAAGCGCCGACTACCGCGATCCACGCACGATCGACGTGCACGTCCGCCACCTGCGCGAGAAGCTCGAGGTCGAGCCGCGCTCGCCCGAGTACATCCTCACCGTGCGCGGCGTCGGCTACAGATTCGGCGAACGATGAAAACGGTCGCCGCACAGCTCGCCCTGGCGCTGCTCGCGGTGGTCGCGGGCGTACTGGCGATCGTCTACCTGATCGTCGTGCCGCAGTACCGGTCTTCGCTGCGGAGCAACGCGCTTTCGAACCTCTCGGGGACGCTTCGCACCGAGCTTCCGACGTACCCCCGCGACCCGTACTCGCCGGACGTCAACCAGTGGGTGACCTCGATGGCGGAGCAGCACACGGTCCGGGCCGTCGTCTTCAGCACCACTACCAGCCCACCCACGGTCACTCCGTACGCCGACTCGTTTCAGACGACCAACGACGCCGATCTGGTCGACGACCCGGTGGCGCTCGCCGCACTGCGTTCGGGAGGGCTCGCCCGAGGCACCGCCGAGCACGCGGAGAAGACCAACGCCGAGGTTGCAGCGCGGATCTCGGCCGCCGGCCCGGTGGTGTTGTTCGCGTCCCCGCTCGACGAGCAACTGGCGACGGTGGACGTCGTGCGGCGACGCGTCCTGATCGCCGGCGGCCTCGCGGCCGCCTTCGCCGCGCTGCTCGGCTATGCGGGCGCGGCTGCGTTCGGCCGGCGGATCCGCCGGCTCGAGACAGCGGCGGAACGGATCGCCGCCGGACGGTTCGACGAGCCGGTTCACGACGTCGGCAGCGACGAGCTCGGCCAGCTGGCCCGCGCGTTCGAGCGGATGCGCCAGCGCCTTGCGACGCTCGACCGCGCCCGTGGCGAGTTCATCGCGAACGCCTCGCACGAGCTGCGTACTCCGCTCTTCTCGCTCGGCGGGTTCCTGGAGCTGCTCGACGACCCGGACCTCGACGAGGAGACGCGGCGGGAGTTCCTCGGCCAGATGCGCGAGCAGGTCGACCGCCTGACGAAGCTCGCCACCGACCTGCTCGACCTCTCACGGCTCGACGCAGGCCGGCTCGGCGTGAGCACCGAGCCGCTCGACCTGACCGATCTCGCCCGAGAGCTGGTCTCCGAGTTCGGCCCGCGCGCCGCCGCGTCGGCGCACCCGCTCCAGCTCGCGTCTGCTGTTCCCGCGGCGGCGCTCGGCGACCTGGAGCGAGCGCTGCAGATCGGGCGCGTCCTGCTCGAGAACGCGCTCGTCCATACGCCGCCGGGCACCCCGGTCACCGTTTCGACGGCCCGCGAGGGCGGCCGGGCCAGCCTCACCGTGGCCGACGGCGGCTCCGGCATTCCCGTCGAGCTCCGGGCGCAGGTCTTCCAGCGCTTCACCCGGCTCCAAGGCACGCGCGCCTCCGGCAGCGGCCTCGGCCTCGCCATCGCGCGCGAGCTCGCGGAGCGGATGGGCGGCCGGATCGAGCTCGACTCGGCGGACGGCTGGACGCGCTTCACGCTTGTCCTGCCGAGCGACGCCGACGTCCCGGCTCTCGCCGTTTCCACGTAAAAACGTTTCGACGTGAAAACGGCCTCCCATGGGTATGGTGGCCGCATGGGCCGCAGCGCTGCTGCGTGGTTGTGTCTCGCCGCCGCGCTCGTGGGTGGCGCGGCTGCGCTTGGGATTGCCAAGGGGTTCGGTTGGCTCGACCGCTCGTCTCACACGGTGGTCGTCGAGCGCCCGACGGGCACCGCCACCGCGCCGGTCGTGGCCGCAACCCCGCTCACAGACAAGGGTTTCGCGCCCGCGCAGATCTACCGTCTCCGCTCGCCGGGCGTCGTCACGATCCTCAGCTACTTCGACGCACCGGACACGGCGACCTCGGCCGGCCAGGGCTCGGGCTTCGTCGTCTCGAAGGACGGCGACATCCTTACCAGCGCGCACGTGGTCACGACGGCGGGCCAGACGCCGAGCATCCATCGCGCCCGCAACCTGTACATCGAGTTCTCCGACGCCGACCGGATCCCCGCGCAGCTCGTCGGCTACGACCTCTACGACGACGTGGCCGTGCTCCACGTCGACCCGGCCGCCCACGCGCTGACGCCAGTGCCGCTCGGGGACTCGAGCGAGGTCGTCGTCGGCCAGCCCGTCGCCGTCATCGGCAGTCCGTTCGGGGACGTCAACTCGCTCTCCGTCGGCGTCGTCTCGGCGATCGGGCGTTCGATCCCCTCGCTGACGAGCAAGTACGACCTGATCGACGTGATCCAGACGGACGCGTCGATCAACCACGGCAACTCGGGCGGCCCGCTCTTCGACGCCGCCGGCCGGGTGATCGGCATCAACGCCCAGATTCGCTCGAACGGCACCACCGGCGGCTTCGAGGGCGTGGGCTTCGCGGTGCCGATCGACGCCGCCAAGCGGTCCCTTCGCGATCTGATCGCGACCGGGTCTGTGCGCTACGCGTACATCGGGATCCGCACGGAGGATCTGACCCCCTCCATCGCGAAGGCTTACGGTTACGCCGCGAAACACGGCGCGCTGGTCGACGGTGTGGTGGCGGGCGGGCCGGGTGCGAAGGCCGGCATCCGCGGCGGCTCGTCGACCAAGGTGTTCAACGGCAACAACGTCACGGTCGGCGGCGACGCGATCGTGGCAATCAACGGGACCCCGGTGCGAACGAGCGAGGACGCCGTGCGGATCATCACCGAGCAGCTCGTCCCCGACGAGACCGCGGAGTTCACGCTCGTACACGGATCGCGGACGCGCACCGTGCAGGTCACGCTCGGTGCCCGGGCGCCACTTGGTTAAGCGCCCGCCTTCGCGGGGTAACTCCCGTGGCGACAACCATTCCGAAAGGACCTTCGGGCAGAATCTCGCCGTGAGCTCGAACGGACACCATCCGCCGTACGCCGTCAGATTGACGATTCCGGCCAAGCCCGAGTACATCACGCTCGGCCGGCTTGCCCTGAGCGGGATTGCGCGCGCGCGCGAAGGCGGTGTCCCGGCGGAGGTGCTCGGCGACCTGAAGCTCGCGCTCACGGAGGCGTGCACCAATTCGGTGCGACACGCGTACGACGGCGGCAGCGGAACGGTGGAGATCGTCTACGAGCTGCATCCCGACAAGCTCGTCGTTGTCGTCGCCGACCAGGGCGAGGGCTTCACCTACGACCTCGACGCGACCGACAACGGGGACGGCGAGTTGACCGAGGGCGGTCTCGGCATCGCGATCATCGATGCGCTCGCCGACGAGCTCGAGATCGCGCCGCGCGAGCACGGCGGCGCGAGCCTTCGCTTCGTCAAGAAGCTCGACGCCTGACCAGCTCTCGGTATTCCTGAAAGGCTGAAGCGGTGCAGCTGATTGTCGTGTCGAACCGCGGGCCGGTTGCGTACGACCGTGATGCTGCCGGGAAGCGAATCGAGAAGCGCGGTGCAGGCGGTCTCGTGACCGCGCTGCGCGGTCTCGTTGCGCGTCACGACGTGACGTGGATCGCGAGCGCGATCAGCGACGAAGACCGCGTCGTTGCGCGTGAGCCTGCGACCGACGTCGTGCTCGTCGCACACGACGCTGCGTCGTATCGCGGTTACTACGACGTGATCGCGAACCCGTTGCTCTGGTTCGTGCAGCACGAGTTGTGGGGGCTTGCGACGAAGCCGGAGCTCGACGAGGCGACGCACGCCGCGTGGCACGACTACGAAACGGTGAATCGCAACTTCGCCTCCGCCGTCGTTGCCGAATTGGACAACAGGCCGGATGCCGTCGTCTTCTTCCACGACTACCACCTGTATCTCGCGCCGCGCTACGTGCGGGACGCGCGGCCGAACGCACGACTCGCGCATTTCGTCCATATCCCGTGGCCGTCGGACTGGTCGGTGCTCCCCGAGGCATGGCGGCACGCGGTGCACGACGGCCTGCTCGCCAACGACGTCGTCGGCTTTCACACCGAGCGCTGGTGCCGCAACTTCGCGCACAGCTGCCGCGAGGTGCTCGGCCGCGATGCAACGGCGACGCTTACTCATCACCCGATCTCGGTCGATGCAGCGGAGTTCGAGTCGCTCGCCGAGAGTGAAGAGGTGCTCGAGCGCGAACGCGAGCTCGTTGCCGACCGGCCGGAGCTGCTCGTCCTGCGCGTCGACCGCACCGACCCGGCGAAGAACATCGTGCGCGGGTTTCACGCGTTCGCGACGCTGCTCGACGAGCACGCGGAGTGGCACGGCCGCGTGCGGCTGCTGGCGCTGCTCGACCCGTCGCGGCAGACGATTCCGGAGTACGTCGCGTACCGGGAGGCGATCGAGGCTGCGGCGCGCGAGCTGGAGGAACGGCATCCCGGCGCGGTCACGTTGCGTGTCGCCGACGACTTCCCGCAGTCTGTGGCCGCCTACAAGCAGTACGACGTCCTCTTCGTGAACTCGGTGTACGACGGCTTGAACCTCGTCGTGAAGGAAGGGCCGCTCGTCAACACGCGTGCTGGTGTGGTCGTCCTGTCGGAGAACGCCGGCGCCTACGAGGAGCTTGGGGAGTGGGTGATCGGCGTCAACCCGTTCGACGTGCAGGGGCAGGCGGACGCGCTGCATGAGGCGCTCACGCTCGCTGCCGGTGAGCGGACGCGCCGAGCGCAGGCCATCCGCGAGCACGTGCGTGTCCACGACATCGCGGAATGGGTCGAGGCCCAGCTCGCGGACCTCTCTAACCTTCAGGCATGAGCGACCTCTCGCACGTCGACGAAAGTGGCAACGTCCGCATGGTCGACGTCGGCGGCAAGCCGCAACAGCGCCGTCGCGCGGTCGCGCGCGCGACTGTGCGCATGCAGCCGGCGACCGCCGCGTCGCTGCGGAACCTTCCCAAAGGCGACGCCCTTGCAACCGCGCAGCTCGCCGGGATCATGGCGGCGAAGCGCACGGCCGAGCTGATTCCGCTGTGTCATCCACTCCCGCTGTCGCACGTCGATGTGACGCTCGAAGTCGGCGACGACCACGTCGACATTCGCGCCGAAGCGGCGACGACCGCACAGACCGGTGTCGAGATGGAAGCGCTCACCGCTGCGTCGGTCGCGGCCCTCACCGTGTACGACATGGCGAAGGCGATCGACAAAGGCATGTCGTTCGATGTCGCGCTTGTCGAGAAGGTCAAGGAATGAATGCCGCCGTGCTCACGGTTTCCGATCGCGTGTCGCGCGGCGAGGCGGAGGACGGAAGCGGTGCGCTGCTCGAGGAGTTGCTGCGCGGTGACGGCTACGAGGTCGAGAGAAGACTCGTGCCAGACGAGGCCGACCAGATTGCGCGTGCGATCGAGGAGCTCGCGGCGTCGTCGCAGCTCGTGCTCACCACGGGCGGCACCGGTCTTGCCGCGCGCGACGTGACGCCGGAAGCGACGCGCACCGTCCTACGCCGCGAGGCGCCCGGCATCGCAGAGACGCTGCGCGCCGACTCGGCGGCGAAGACGCCGCACGGGCTGCTGTCGCGCGGCGTCGCAGGCGTTGTCGGTTCGACGCTCGTCGTCAACCTGCCGGGATCGACCGGGGGTTGTCGCGACGGCTACGCGATCCTCCGGCCCGCGCTGTCGCACGCGCTCGAGCTGCTGGCCGGGGAACCCACCGCACACCACGCGACATGACCGACACCGCGCTGCCGCCGCTACCCGTCCGCTACGCCCGGCTCGTGAAGATCGAGCACACGATCTTTGCGCTGCCGTTCGCGTACGTCGGCGCGCTGCTTGCGGTGGACGGCGTTCCGTCGGGGCACGATCTCTTCTGGATCACGCTTGCGATGGTCGGTGCGCGGTCGCTGGCGATGGCGCTCAACCGCCTGATCGACGCGGAGATCGATTCGAACAACCCGCGCACGGCCGGCCGCGAGATCCCGTCAGGCGCGCTCAGCTTCGGCGCGGTCGTCCTCTTCTCACTCGCGTCGCTGGCGCTGTTTCTCGTGGCGGTGTGGCAGCTCGCGCCGCTCGTGCGCTGGCTGTGGCCGATTCCGGTCGCCGGCTTCGTCATCTACCCGTACCTGAAGCGCGTGACCTGGCTCTGCCACGCCTGGCTCGGCATCGTCGACGGCCTCGCGCCGCTCGGCGCGTGGGCTGCGATCAAGGGTGACCTGCCGTGGCAGGCGTGGGTGCTTGGCGGCGCCGTCGCCGCGTGGGTGGCGGGTTTCGACTGCTTCTACGCGCTGTTCGATCGCGACATCGACCGGGCGCAGGGCCTGCACTCGGTTGCCGTGCGCTTCGGCGAGCGCGGCGCCTTTCTCGGCGCGCGCCTCCTGCACGTCGCGACCGTCGTGCTGCTTGCGGTCGCCGGCCTCGGCCTGTCGGTCGGGCTCAGCTACTGGCTCGGCGTCATCTGCGTTGCGCTGCTGCTCGGGTACGAGCACTCGCTCGTGCGGCCGGGCCACCTGCGACGGCTCGACGCTGCCTTCTTCACGATGAACGGTGTGATCGCCGTCGCGTTCGCCGCGTTCGTGCTGATCGACGTCCTGTGATCACCGTTCGCGGACTCGCGAAGCGCTACGGCGACCGCCGTGTGCTGCGCAACCTCGACCTCGATGTCGAGGACCGCGGCTTCCTGCTGGTCACCGGCCCGAACGGCTCCGGCAAGACCACGTTGCTGCGCATCCTCGCCGGGCTTGTCGCGCCGTCGGCCGGCGAGGTGGCGCTGCCGCCGCGCGCGACGATCGGCTACCTCGGTCACGCGCCGCTCGTCTACCGCGAGCTGTCGGCGCTCGAGAACCTCACCCTCTTCGGTCGCCTCTATCGCATCGGCGAGCGCGCGGAGCACATCGGGATGCTGCTCGAGCGCTTCGACCTCTGGGACGTGCGGCACGATCGCGTCGCGACGTACTCGCGCGGCATGCAGCAGCGACTTGGGCTTTGCCGCGTGCTGTTGCACGAGCCGAAGCTGCTCGTGCTCGACGAACCCGCGAATGCCCTCGACGCTGCGGGGCTTGAGCTGCTGCAAGAAGTGCTCGCGGACGACACGCGCACGTTCGTCGTTGCGACGCACGAGCCGCAACACGTCGAAGCGCTTGCGACAGCAAGGTTGGCGCTGGCATGAGCTATGCGTCGGACGTGAGCGCGCTCGCGCGCAAGGACCTGCTGCTCGAGCTACGCGCGAAGGAGACGCTGCCCGCAATGCTCATCTTCGTCGTCGCGACGCTGACCGTCTTCCACTTCGCGCTGCCGCACGGGACGGGCGAGGTCGCGGCGCTCGGGCTGCTGTGGGTCGCGCTCGTCTTCACCGCGCTGCTC
>DASUKC010000113.1:0-25775 GCA_036278975.1 Gaiellaceae bacterium | reverse complement strand
CGGATCGCCGAGCTCGCGGAACGTCGCGGTAGCAAGGCCACCCAAGAAGTGGCGATGCTGAGCCGTGAGCTCGACGGCACCTCGGGCAACCTCGCAACGCTCCGGTCGACGCTGGCCGAGCTGCGAAAACGCCGCTAGACGATTCCGCTGCGCACCGCGTAGACCGCGGCCTGGATTCTGTTCTGGATCTGCAGCTTCATCAGGATGTTCGAGATGTGGTTCTTGACCGTCTTCGGGCTGATGTGCAGGTCGGCGGCGATCTGCGCGTTGTCCTTGCCGTTCGCGATCAGCTTCAGCACCTGAATCTCGCGATCTGACAGCTCCGACTGGATGAGATCCGCTTCGTGTTGCGACGTCGACGTCGCGCGCATGCGCTGCAGCACCTTTGCTGCAATCGTTGGCGACACGAGCGATTCGCCGATCGCAGCCGACTGGATGCCGCGGATCAGGTCGCCGATCGCCGCGTCCTTCAAGAGGTAGCCGCACGCGCCGGCCATGATCGCGTCCATCACGTCCGCGTCCTGGTCGGAGATCGTCAGCACGAGCACACGCGTGAGCGGCGCGAACATCGAGATCTGCCGCGTCGCCTCGACACCGCTGATGCCGGGCATGTTGAGATCCATCACGACGACGTCGGGCGCAGCCTCGCGTACGAGGCGCAACGCGTCCATGCCGTTGTCGGCCTCGCCGACGATCTGCACGCCCTGCTCGGAGAGCAGGTTCTTCAGACCGGTGCGAAAGAGGTCGTGGTCGTCGACGAGCAGGACGCGCGGCGACATGATCTCGGTTGTATCGGGCGTGTGAGTCAGTTGCGACCTACCTGGGCGAGGCGGGCCGCCAGTTTACCCCTAGTACACCCCTAGTACACCGTGATGGTGACGAGACGCGAGCCCCAGGCATACGCCTGTGCGATCGTCGGGAACCAGAGGTCGATGCGGTTGCCGATGATCGCGCCGCCCGTGTCGGCGGCGACGGCGTCGCCGTAGCCCGGCACGTACATGTGCGAGCCGAGCGGGATGACCGACGGGTCGACCGCGACGACGCCCCAGCCGACCGGCAGGCCGGACGCGGTGTGTCCCGGCATCGAGTACGCCGTCGCGAGCACGGTAATCGTGCGTCCCTGTGTCGACGAAGTCGGTGTCGAGCTCGGGCCGGAAGACGAGGTGAAGATGTTCGACCGTGCGCGGCTGTCGGTGATCTGGTTGCTCTTCTGTTGCGCCGCGGCCGCCTCGCTCTCGAGCTGCGAGATCTGCCGCTGCGTGTAGCTGCGCTTCGCCTGCAGCGACGAGATGTACGACGTGCGCTGCAGGCGCGCTTGCGACAGCGCGTTGGCGGTCGCTGCGGCGTCGGTGACCTCGCCCGCGACCTGCTGCGTCCGAGAGGTCAGCGCGCGCGACGCGACGGCATAGCGCGCGTTCGCGTCGTGCAGCTCCGCGACGATCGCTTCGTCCTGCGATGCGATGCGCTTCAAGCTGTCCATGCTCGACAGCGCATCGTCGAGATTGCGCGCGCCGAACAGAACCTCGATCGGCTCGACGTTGCCGCGCTCGTACAGCTGCCGCAGGCGTGTCTCGGCATGCAGCACCGCGATCTTCTGGTTGGCGCGTGCGATGAGGAGCTCGTGTTTCAACGCAACCCGTTCGATCTTCAGCTCGCTGAGCGACGCCTGCAATGCAGCAAGCCGCGTCTGCGCGGTGACGAGCTGATGGTCGAGCGCGTACAGACCGAGGACAGCGGAGCGCGTCTTCGCTGCGAGATTGGCGTCCTGTCGCTGTAGCGACTGCGTCGGTGACAGCGGCGAGCCGGCGCCGCTTGCAATCGGAGTCGCGACGATCGCCAGCGCAGCCACGACTACGAGAACCAGGCGCCGCAAGGACGTGTGGTCATGCCCGCCCACGGGGGTGGGACCGTACCACAGTGCAGGCGGAGGATCCTGCCTCGATCGTGCACATTCGCACAGGATTTCGCGCCTATTTGCAGCAGCTTTGGTTGACGCTCATCCGGCAGCATTGGTAGCCTCGTCCGGTTGTGACGTACCGGCCCCTCCCGGTGCGCCTGCCTCGCCCCCGTTCAGGGGGTTTGTATTACTAAGTCGAGACAGGCGCCGTACGTTCTTGCGGGTATCTGCCTAGCGGTCTTGGCGATGGCGGTCCCGGCGTTCGGCGACCCCTCGATCGGCGCCAAGCGTGCGCAGGCCGAGCAGGTGATGGCCAAGGTGCAGCAGCTGGGGCAGTCGCTCGAGTCCGCGATCGCGCAGTACCAGTACGCGTCGATTCAGCTGCAGCAGATTCATCACAGCCAAGCGCTCAACCGCCGTGAGCTGAAGATCGCGCGCGCGAACTTGAAGACGAGCCAGCGCACGATTGCCAAGCGTCTCGTCTCGCTCTATCGCGGCGACCAAGTCTCGACGCTCGAGGTGATCCTCGGCGCGAAGAGTCTCGACGACATGTTGAACCGGCTCGACACGGAAAAGAGTGTGACGCGGCAAGACACGTCGGTGCTGACGGAGATCAGGGCCTCGCGCACGGCGATGCAGGTGAGCGCGAAGAAGCTCGCGAAGGCGAACGAGTCGCAGACACGGATCGTTGCCGAGCGCGCCGCGAAGAAACAGCAGATCGAATCGACGCTCGCCGAGCAGCACAGGTTGCTCTCGTCGATCAAGAACCAGATTGCGCAGCTGCAGGCCGCGCAGCGCGCAGAGCAGCTGCGCCTGCAGCAGCAGGCCGAGCTTCGCCTGCAGGCCGAACGTGCGGCCGCGCTGCAGCGCGAGAACAACACAATCGTCGGTGCGACCGCGTCGACACCAAACTCGCCCAACGACATCGCACCGCCGTCGCAATACAGCACCGGCGTCGTGGGAGCCGCGATGACGCAGCTCGGCGTCCCATACATCTGGGGTGGCGCGACACCCGGTGTCGGCTTCGACTGCTCCGGACTCGTGATGTGGGCATACGCGCAGGTCGGTGTGTCGCTGCCGCACTCGTCGTACGCGATGTGGAACTACGGCGTGCCGGTTTCCGAGAGTGACCTCGAGCCCGGCGACCTCGTCTTCTTCAACGGGCTCGACCACGTCGGCATGTACATCGGCAACGGTCAGTTCATCGAGGCGCCGCACACCGGCGCCTACGTGCAGATCTCGAGCCTCTTCTCCGGCTGGTACGCGGCGACCTACGTCGGCGCCCGCCGGATTCTCTAGCGGTACAGCTCTTCCACTTCGCTTGCGAAGTGGTCGAGGATCACCTTGCGGCGCAGCTTCAGCGTCGGCGTCACCTCGTCGTGCTCGACCGTGAAGTCGCGCGGCAGCACGGTGAACCGCTTGATTTGCTCGTAGCGTGAGCGTTCGCGGTTGACGTCGTCCACCGCCGCCTGCACCGCCTCGTCGATCTGCATCGCGTCGAGCTCGCTGATCGCCGCAGGATCTGTGGTGATCAGCGCCGCGACGTACGGCTTGCGGTCGCCGACGACGATCGCCTGCGACACGACGCGGTGCGCCTTCAGGTCGTTCTCGAGGTTCTGCGGCGCGATGTTCTTGCCGCCGGCGGTGACGATGATGTCCTTCTTGCGGTCGGTGATGACGAGGAAGCCGTCCTCGTCGACGTGGCCGACGTCACCGGTGTGCACGAAGCCTTCGTCATCGAGCGCGGCGCGTGTCGCCTCGTCGTCGTGGTAGTAACCGGCGAAGACGGTGTTCGACCGGATCAGGATCTCGCCGTCGTCGGCGATGCGCAGCTCGACGCCGTTCATCGGCCTGCCGACCGTGCCGAACTTGTACGCGTCGGGCCGGTTCACGGTCGCCGCGGTTGTGATCTCGGAGAGGCCGTAGCCCTCGACAATCAGCAGATCGATCGCGTGGAAGAACTCGGCGATCTCGCGCGCGAGGGGTGCGCCGCCCGAGTTCGCGATGCGCAAGCGTCCGCCGAGATGCTGCTTCACCTTCGCGTACACGAGCTTGTCGGCCACCGCGAACTGCACGCGCAGCGGCAGCGGCAGCGGCTTGCCGGCCTGGCGCAGGCGCGACACGCGGCGGCCGACGGGCATCGCCCAATCGATCAGCTTGCGGCTGAATCCCGTGTGCGCGGCGAAGCCCGCCATGACGGCGGCGTGCACCTTCTCGAACACGCGGGGCACGCTCGCGAAGATCGTCGGCTTCACGATGGGCATAACCTCGCCGACGCGCAGCGGATCGGGCAGGAAGGCGATGGTGTAGCCGACGTACGCGCCGGTGAGGTGCACCAATCTCCCGTAGTTGTGAGCCAAGGGCAGATAGAGCAGCATCAGATCCTCGGAGCTCGTGATGCGCGGCTCCACGTCGGCGCTCTTCTGCACCATCGAGTAGTAGTTGCGGTGGCGGATCATGCACGCCTTCGGTGGCCCGGTCGTTCCGCTCGTGTAGATGAACGTGAAGAGGTCGTCTTCGTCGATCGACCGTTCGCGCTCGGCGAGCGCAGCCGGATGTTCCGCCGCGTAGGCGCGCCCGCGCTCGCGCAGCGCATCGAGATCGGCGAACGACAAGACGTGCCGAACGGCATCGCCGACCTTTGCGCGCTGGTCGCCGTCCTCCACCAAAACGCCGACCGACTCGGAATGCTCGAGCACGTAGCGCACGTCGCGCTCCGACGAGGTTGCGTAGATCGGAGCGACGACCGCCCCGACCAACGCGAGCGCGAAATCGAACAGCGCCCACTCGAGCGACGTGCGCGCGAGAATCGCGAAAGCGTCACCTTTCTGGATGCCGAGCGCGAGCAAGCCGTTCGCCAGCTCGTCGACCGTCGCGGCGGCGCCGGCGTGGGTCACTTCCGCCCAAACGCCGTCGACCTCGTGCAAGTAGGCGGGTTCCGAGTGGCCGGCGGCGACCGAATCGCGCCACAGCGCCCCAATCGTGCGCGTCATCAGGATTCAGACTAACTCGCAGGAGGGAAAGAACTGGCGACGAATTCCCTGCGTCCCGTACCATTTCCACTCTCATGAGAACAACCTGGAACGGATCCATCAGCTTCGGCCTCGTCACGATTCCCGTGGGGCTCGCCCCTGCGACGGAAGCGTCGGCGCGGCAGGCCAGCGTGCGCTTTCGCCAGCTGCACCGCGAGTGCCTGACGCCGATCAAGCAGAAGAAATGGTGTGAGGTGCACGACCGCGAGCTCTCGAACGACGAGATCGTCAAGGGTTGGGAGATCGCGAAGAATCAGTTCGTGGTCGTGGAGGACTCCGACCTCGAGGCGATCCAGCAGGTCGACACGTCGCGCACCATCGACATCAGCCGCTTCGTGAAGCTCGCCGATGTCGACCCGATCTACTTCGACCGCACCTACTTCCTCGTGCCCGCCGGCGCGGAAGCGCAGCGCCGGCCGTACGCGCTGCTGCTCGAGGCGATGAAGGGGAGCGGCGTTGCGGGGCTCGGCCGTTATGTGTCGGCCGGCACCGAGAAGCTTTGTCTCATCCGCCCGATGGGCGACGCGCTCGCGCTCGAGACGTTGTTCGTCAACGAGGACGTGAAGGCACACGAAGAGATCGACGAGGTGATCGCCGCGACCGAGGTGAAGAAGCCGGAGCTCGCGCTCGCGCAGCAGATCATCAGCTCGCTCGAAGGGCCGTTCGAGCCGGTGGAGCTGAAGAGCGAGTACCGCGACCGCTTGCGCGAGTTGCTCGAAGCGAAGGCGGAAGGCCAGGAGATTACGCCTGCGCCGGAAGAGGCAGAAGCCGCGCCGGTGGTCGACCTGATGGAAGCGCTGCGCGCGTCTGTTGCCGCCGCGAAGGGCTCGAAGCCTTCTGCCGGCAAAACGGCCGCACGTAAGCGCGCGGCCGCAAGAAAATAACGGCGAAGCACCTTCAGGTGCCTGACACCTATTCAAGAAGTGTCAGGCACCCAACTGTGCTGACGCACTGTCCCTAGCTAGTTGTGCGCCGGGAAGGCGCCGATCGCCTGAAGCTGAGCCTGGAAGAGCGTCTTGTCGATCTTCCCCTGGTAGATCGGGACGTGCTCCTCGACGCAGATGCGCACGACTTCGTCGGTTTCGATCCCGACTTCCTTCGAGAGCTCTTCCGGTGTCAGGTGATTCGCCACGTCGCCCCTTTCGCGTGTCGTTACAGCACAAAAAAACCCGCCGCGCACGAGGCGCGAGCGGGCGAGTTCTTCAGCTCCGCGTGGATCAAGACAGGAACCATGCACCAACGATAATCGATCCCCATGACGTTTGCGACGGATCTGCTGCAGGGCCTGGAGGAGCGGTTCCACGAGCGGCGCGGCCTGCGGATCCGCCTGTTCTCGGGCGGGGAAGGGCCGCCGCTCCTGCTTGTGCACGGCTACGGCGGGTCGGCGTGGAACTTCGCGGAATTGGCGGAGCGGCTGCCCGGGCGGCGGCTGATCATCCCCGACCTGCCGGGCCACGGTGACTCGTCGCCGCTGCCGGCGGCGCCGTCGCTCGCAGGGTTCGCGGACGTGCTGGCGGCAATCTGCGACGAGGAGGGGATAACGCAGGTCGACGTCGTCGGACACTCGCTGGGCGGCGTCGTCGCGCTGAGGCTGGCCGAGCGGCGGCCGGAGCTCGTGCGCCGCGTGGTGCTGCTCGCGGCGGCGGGGATCTCGTCGTCCACACGGATCGGCGAACTGCTGATCACGATCGCCGGCGTGATCAGGCCCGCGCGCCTTGCGGGGCGGCGCGTCGATTGGATCGCTCGGTCGCCGCGGCTGCGTCGTTCCGTGTTCGGCGCGCTAGAAGTGTCGAATCCCGATCTGCTCACCGAGCGGCAGGTGCACGGCTTCCTGCGCGCCGGGCCTCTGCACCAGGACGCCCTGAGCGCCGGGCTCGCGCTCGCCCGCGACGACCCGCGCATCGGGCTCGACCGCGTGCACTGCCCGGTGCTCGTCGTCTGGGGCGCGCGCGACCGCCAGGTGCCGCTCGACGACGGCTTCGAGTACGCGCGGCGGCTCGGCGCGCCCATTCGAGTCATTGCCGATTGCGGCCACCTGCTGATCGGCGAGCGGCCCGATGCGTGCGCGTCGGCGATCGAAGAGTTTTTAGCCGCTACGCTGTGACGCGCTTCGGGGTGTGGCGCAGCCTGGTAGCGCGCTCCGTTCGGGTCGGAGAGGCCCCCAGTTCAAATCTGGGCACCCCGATTTCTCTCACGCAGTGCCGTCACGACGAACGTCGCCGTGGCGGCTGCGACGGCGGCGACGCCGACGCCCCACCAAAGCCCGCTCAGGTTGTCGTCCCAGCCGATTGCGCGGTCGACAGAGAAGCGGCCCGGTCCGGTCGCAGCGACAGAGACCGCGACCGTTGCGATGAGCAGCGGGAGCTCAAACCCGCCGTTGCCGTTGAAGAAGCCGTTCTTCCAGTGGACGGTGATGATCGCCACGAGCATCACGGTTGTCATGGCGACCGCGGCGAACGGCGTGAGGAAGCCGAACGCGAACGCGAGGCCGCTCGACTCGCCGAGCCCGGCGAGGAGCGCCAACAGGGCCGATGCGCGGAAACCCAAGCTGCCGAAGAAGCTGGCTGTGCCTTTCGGACCGCCTCCACCGAACCAGCCGAGGAGTTTCTGCGAGCCGTGGGCGAACAGCGTGCCGCCGGCACCGATGCGGAGGAGCAGAATCCCGTAGCTCATCTCGAACCTCTCTCCAGTTAGTTGACTCCTCAAACATTAGCAATCGTCTTCGACGTCGACTTCACGTTGGTCCGGCCGGGGCCCGATCTCGGCGCCGACGGCTATTGCCGCGTCGGCGCGCAATACGGCCTGACCCTCGACCCGTCGCGGTACGACGAGGCGCGCCGCTCAGCGCTCGAGACGCTGGAGCGTCATCCGGAGCTCGACTACGACGAGAGCATCTGGGTGCTGTTCACGCAGCGCATCCTCGAGGGGATGGGCGGCGCGACGTACGAGGCCGCTCTCGAGCTGACCCGGGCGTGGGAGACGGCTTCGCACTTCGAGCTGTACGACGACGTGCTCGACACGCTCGCGTTGTTGCGGGCGCGCGGGTTGAAGATCGGGCTTCTGTCGAACCGGGCCGGTGTCTTGGACGAGTTCGTCGTCCATCATGGTTTGGACGTAGACGCGCATCTGACGTCGAGCGCTCATGGCAAGACCAAGCCGCACGAGGCGATCTTCCGCCGGCTGCTTTCGTCTTTGGACGTCGCGGCCGAGGACGCGGTGATGGTCGGCGACACGATCGAGGATGACATCGACGGTGCCCGGGCGATCGGCATGCGGGCGATCCTGCTCGACCGCGCCGGCCGTCATCCCGAGGTTTCCGGGCGCATCGCGTCGCTCCGCGAGCTTCCCGCGGCGCTTGGACTGAACTAGAGTCAAACCGTGAGCTGGCTGGTGTGGCTGCTCGTTGCGGCAGGTCTCGGGATCGGCGAGATCTTCACGCCGGGCATGTTCTTTCTCGGGCCCGTCGCGCTGGCGGCCGGCGCGGGCTCCATCGCGGCCGCGCTCAGCGGCGGCCTCGCGGCGCTCATCACCTTTCTGATCTGCAGCGTGCTGTCGCTGGCGTTCCTGCGTCCGATCGCGCGCGCACATCTCCACCTGCCTGCGATCTCGCGGACCGGAACCGCGGCGCTCGTCGGCCACAAGGCAATTGTCCTGCGGCGCGTCGACGCGAACAGCGGCCGCGTGCGCATCGGCGGCGAGGAATGGACGGCACGTCCGTACGTCGACGGCGTCGTCATCGAAGAGGGCACGGCCGTCGACGTCGTCGAGATCCAGGGCGCGACCGCGCTCGTCATGGAATAGGAGGGAACGTGATCGCGCTCATCGTCCTTGGAGTCGTCGCCTTGTTTGTCGTCCTGACACTCGCGCGCACGATTCGCGTCATCCCGCAGGCGCGCGCGGGCGTCGTCGAGCGGTTCGGCCGCTACAGCCGCACGCTCAACCCGGGACTTGTACTCGTGGTTCCGTTTGTCGATCGCATCCGGCGCACGGTCGACCTGCGCGAGCAGGTCGTGTCGTTCCCACCGCAGCCGGTGATCACGCAGGACAACGTGGTCGTCAACGTCGAGACGGTCATCTACTTCCAGATCACCGATCCGAAGTCGGCAACGTATGAGATTGCCGACTCGCTGCAAGCGATCGACCTCTTGTCGGTGACGACGCTGCGCAACGTGATCGGCGCGATGACGCTCGACCAGACGTTGACTTCACGTGATCAGGTGAATGACCAGCTGCGCGGGATCCTCGACGAGGCGACCGGCAAGTGGGGCATTCGCATTCATCGCGTCGAGTTGAAGGCGATCGACCCGCCCGCGACGATCAAGGACACGATGGAGAAGCAGATTCGCGCTGAGCGCGAGAAGCGGGCGGCGATCCTGCAGGCGGAGGGCGTCAAGCAGGCCGCGATTCTCACCGCGGAGGGGGAGAAGCAGGCTGCGATCTTGCAGGCGGAGGGCGAGAAGCAGGCCGCGATCCTTGCCGCCGAAGGTCAGTCGAAGGCGATCCAGACGGTGTTCGAGGCGATTCACGAGGGCAAGCCCGACCCGCAGCTGCTCGCCTACCAGTACCTGCAGGTGCTGCCGCAGATCGCGCAGGGCGCGGCGAACAAGGTGTGGGTGATTCCGAGCGAGCTGACGAGTGCGCTCAGCGGGATCTCGGAGCGAGTGCTGCCGCCTCCGAAAGAGTAAGCACCGGTCCGACGCACGTCTCTTCGTTTTCCAGCAGTGCAAGCCAGTCGGCGAGCGTGCGCGTGCGGAAGAGCGCTTCGAGCTCGGGGAGCTCTGGTTCGAATGCTTTGTCGGTCAGCTCTGGGCGTTCGACCAGCTCGCACAGCCGCCGCCAGAACTTCGGTTCGAGCGCGGCGACGGTGAGATAGCGGTTGTCGCTCGTCTCGTAGATGCGATAGCAGGCGACACCGCCGGTGAGGAGACGCGGCACCGGGTCGCCCGCGAGGCGGTGCGCGACGAACTTGTGCGACGCGTCCGTCATCGAGACGACGATGCGGGCGCCGCCGCCTACGAGTAGCGCGGCGAGGATCTCGATCACCGCGGTTTGTGCGCCGGCGGCGAGGTCGGCGATCTGCATCGGCGGCATTGCGGGCGCTGTGTCGGCGAGCACGCCGGCGTAACCGAGGTAGTTCAGGTCGTGGCCGGCCTGCTGTGTGCGCGGGCCGTCGACTCCGAAGCCGGTGATCGAGCAGAGAACCGCGTCGTCGCGGATGCTCAGTGCGAGGCGTTCGAAGACGCCTGGGCGGAAGCCTTCGAGCACGACGTCGGCTCGTGCGACGACATCGGGTGCGGCGTCGAGCGTGATGATTTCCTTGCCGCGGTTCAGCTCCTCGTACCAGGCGGGCGCGGCTGTCTTCATCGGATCGCCGGGCGGCGGCTCGATCTTCACGACGCGCGCGCCGAGGCGCAGCAGTTCACGACTCGCGAACGGGCCGGGCAGGTGGCGCGTCAGGTCGGCCACGGTGACGCCGGTCAGAGAGGTCACGCGCGCGATTATGCTGCCTCCCTCGTGTCGGAGAAAGCTGAGGATCGTCGTCGGTCACTCGTGCGCGCCGCCATTCGCGTGTTTGCGCAGAAGGGCTTCCACGATGCGCGGGTCGGCGACATCGCGAAGGAGGCCGGCGTCGCGCACGGTCTGCTTTACCACTACTTCTCGTCGAAGGAAGAGGTTCTCGAGACGATCTTCCGCGAGACGTGGGCGAGCCTGGTGCACGAGGTCGAGCGCATCGAGGAATCCGGCACGCCGTTGCGCGAACAGCTGCGGCGATTCGCGACGATCTTCCTCGGCTCGTGGCTGATGACGCCGAGCCTGGTGCGCGTGATGATTCGCGAGGTGGGCCGCAGTCCCGAGGTGAGCTCGCGCGTGGGTGAGTTGCGCGAAGTGTTCGTGCGGCTGCGCGGGCTGATCGAGGCAGCGCGCGAGCGCGGCGAGGTGCGCGCGGATACGGATCCGCTGCTTGCGACGTGGGTGTTCTACGGCGCGCTCGAGCAGATCCTCACCGGCTGGGCGATGGGTCAGCTTCGCAGCGAGGACGAGGATGTCGATCGCGCGGTCGCCGAAGTCGTCGACGTGTTCGCGGCGGGGCTCGCGGCGTGATCTTCAACCTGCGCGATCTCGAGCTCGAGGACGTCGACGGGCGTTTCGGCATGCAATCGCTGACGCGCGAATGCGGCGCGGCGCTGACAGGGACGAGCGTGTACGAGCTTGCGCCGGGCGCGAAGCACTGGCCGTATCACTTCGAGGTGATCGACGAGGAGTGGTTCTTGGTCATCGCCGGCGAGATCGTGCTGCGTTCTGCCGAGGGAGAGCAGGTGCTGCGCGCAGGCGAGATCGCGTGCTTCCCCGCCGGCTCGGCGCATGCGGCTCGTAACGACAGCGATGCGGTGGCGCGGTTCGCGATGCTGTCGGCGCGGCCGCGGTTCGGCGGCGACGCGGCCGTCTATCCCGACAGCGGCAAGTTCGTCATCCGCGCGCCGGGCGGCTTCTCCCATCGCGGTTTTCTCGGCGAAGCTGCGGAGTATTGGGAAGGCGAACCGTGAACCTCTTCGAGGCGGAGGTCAGTTACGACGAGAACGATCCGGCGGGGTACCGCGGTGCCGGCCGTCGGCTTACGAAGGAGCTCGGTGCGCAGCAGGTCGCGTTCAACCTGTTCGAGTTGCCGCCGGGCGAGGCGCTGTGTCCGTACCACTACGAGCCCGGCCAGGAGGAGTGGATCATCGTCCTGTCGGGGCGCCTGGTCTTGCGGACGCCGGAGGGTGAGCAGGAGATGGGGCCGTGGGATTGCTACTTCTGCCCCGACGGCGAGGCCGGTTTGCACAAGACGTCGAACCCGTTCGACGAGCTCTGCCGCTTCGTCATCTGGTCGAACACCAGCGACCCCGGCGTCGCCATTTATCCCGACTCCGGCAAGGTCGGCGCCTGGCCGCCCGACAAGCTCTTCCCTCTCGCCGCCGCAGTCGACTACTACGCCGGCGAAATCTAGGCGTCCGGATCGTCGGGGCCGCCGGGGCCGAGTAGCCGGTGGCCTCGTTGCCCGCGTTGCCGGACGACGGTTCCTGGTGTGCGCCCCGTCGCGGATGCGAAGACGAGCCACGCGGCATAGATGATCAACACGAGCGCGGGGATGACCGCGAGCAGCGCGAGCCCCGGCACGAAGAGCAGCGCGATCGTGACGAGCAACAGGATGATGAGCACGAACACGGTTATCGACTTCCCGCGTCCCGCCGACTGAAACTGAACTTGCCGCTGCGTGCGAGCGTCCATGCGCGTGTGCGCAACCAGAGCTGCACGCTGTGGCGACGAGCTTGGCGATCGAACGGGCCGTGTGCTGCCTGGTTGCCGGGGACGGGGGTGAAGAGATTGTCGGGGCGAGGGCTCTCGATCGGCTCGTCGGTTTGCTGGTCGGAGTAGCCGTTGCGCGCGAGGTAGCGGTCGGCTAATGCGGGTGCAATCGCGTTGCCGACGATCGCCTTCACCGTGGGCCAACCGACCATGAGCTGTCGCTCGTTCGCGTGCTGCGCCGCCCACACGATCGCTTCGGCGGCGACCTCGGGCTGGAAGATCGGCGGCACCGGCTGAGGCTTCCGCGGCATCTTCGCGCGGCTCCAGGTGAACTGCGGCGTGTTCAGGGCCGGTAGCTGCACCATCGTCACGCGTACCTTGGAGCCCTCGTGCTCGAGCTCGGTGCGCAGCGACTCGAGGAATCCCTGCAACGCGTGCTTGCTGCCGCAGTACGCGCCTTGCAACGGGATGCCGCGATAGGCGAGGGCTGAGCCGACCTGCACGATGCTGCCGCTGTCGCGCGGGACCATGCGCTTCAAAGCGGCCATCGTTCCCCACACCGACCCGAGGTACGTCACTTCGGTTGCACGCCGGAATTCGTCAGGCGTCGTCTTCGACACCGGCGCGAAGACGGTCGTCATCGCGTTATTCACCCAGACGTCGATGGGGCCGAGCTCGGCTTCGACACGTGCGGCCGCTGCTTCGACCGCATCGGCGTCGGCGACGTCCGCTTCGATCGCGATTCCCTGCGCGCCGAGCGCAGTGAGCTCGCCGACCGTGTCGTCGAGCCGCTCACTGCCGCGGGCGATCACCGCAACGCGGGCGCCGTCGCGCCCGAAAGCGCGAGCAGCCGCCCGTCCGACTCCGGCGGAGCCACCGGTTATGACGACGACATCGCCTTCCACGCTCCCGGACGTCCCCTCAGCGCCGGACCCTGAAACGGTTCGTCGCGCAGTTTTGCGGCGATTCGGCGGGGGAAGGCGGGAGGCGTTGAACGTTCTATCGCCCGCGAGTCACCAGGCGCGCGACATTGCGAGCCTCTGGTGGTGGATGCTGGGGGCGTCCGGCGTCGGATTCGCGGTCGTCGTCGGACTGCTTGTCGCTGCGTGGATGCGTCGCCGGCGGCCCGCGACGGCGGACGACGAGATCTCGACGCGTTTCGTCGTTGCGCTCGGCATCGTCGTCCCGATCCTCGTCATCGGGTCGCTGTTCGTGATCGCGAACATCTTCGTCATCCGGACGACGCAAGCACCCGCAGGGACGGCGACGAGGCTTACGGTGCGCGTGATCGGCCATGACTGGTGGTGGGAGGTTCGTTATCCCGGCACCAGCGTCGTCACTGCGAACGAGATTCACATTCCGACGCGGACGCCGATCCTGCTAGAGGCGACGACCGCGGACGTGATTCACAGCTTCTGGGTTCCCGAGCTGAACCGGAAGATCGACACGATCCCTGGCCGGCTGAACAAGATCGAGCTCGAGGCTGACCGGCCCGGATACTTCCGCGGACAGTGCGCGGAGTTCTGCGGGTTGCAACACGCGCACATGGCGCTCGCCGTCTACGCCCAGACGCCGGCCGAGTTTCGACGCTGGCTCGCGCAGCAAAAACAACCAGTGCAGCCGTCGAACACCGTTGGCGGGCAGCTCTTCCTCGACGGCACCTGCTCCGAGTGCCACACCATCCGCGGTACTTCGGCGGACGGAACGACCGGGCCTGACCTGACCCATCTCGCATCGCGCGCGACGATCGCTGCGCTCACGCTGCCGAACACGCCGAGCAATCTCGCCGCCTGGATCACGCACAACCAGCAGATCAAGCCGGGCAACAAGATGATCGACGTCCAACTGCCTCCGGCGAAGCTGCGCGCACTCGTCGCCTACTTGGAGTCGTTGCGCTGATGGCAGTCGCGGTGCTCGAACGCCAGTGGGTGGCGCGTCCGGGGTTGCTCGGCTGGCTGACGACGACCGACCACAAACGCATCGGCCTTCTCTACTTCTGGACGACACTCGTGCTGTTCGGTGCGGGCGGCGTCGAAGCGCTGACGATGCGTACGCAGCTTGTGCAACCGAACGAGCATCTGGTCGGGCCTGAGACCTACGACCAACTCTTCACCCTGCACGGCATCACGATGATCTTCTTCTTCATCATCCCGATGTCGACAGGCGCGTTCGGCAACTACCTGATTCCGTTGATGATCGGCGCGCGCGACATGGCGTTCCCGCGCATGAACGCGCTCAGCTTCTGGGTCTTCCTCGGTTCGGGAATCTTCCTCTACGCGAGCCTCGCCGCCGGCAGCGCCCCCGACGCGGGTTGGTTCGACTACGTGCCGCTCGCGTCGCGTGCGTTCTCACCCGGGCGCAATATCGACTTCTACGCGCTTGCGCTGATTCTGAACGGGCTCTCGTCGACGCTCGCAGCCGCGAACTTCATCGTCACGATCCTCAAGTTGCGCGCACCCGGCATGTCGCTCAACCGCATGCCGCTCTTCTGCTTCGCGTTCCTCGCGGCATCGTTCGGCTTGCTGTTCGCGCTGCCAGCGCTGACCGCGGACTGCATCTTCCTCTTCCTCGACCGCCGCGTCGGCACGCACTTCTTCGACGTCGCTCACGGAGGCTCGGCGCTCCTCTGGCAGAACCTCTTCTGGATCTTCGGCCACCCAGAGGTCTACATCCTCATCGTCCCGGCGTTCGGGATCGCGACGTCGATCATCCCGGCGTTCACGCAGCGGCGCGTCGTCGCCTTCCCGCTCGTCGCGATCGCAGAGCTACTCGTCGTCTTCATCGGGTTCGGCGTCTGGGCGCATCACATGTTCGCGACCGGCCTTCCGACGACGACGTTGATCTTTTTCGCTGCGGCGTCGGCGCTGGTGATCATCCCGAGCACGATCCAGGTGTTCGCGTGGTGCTTGACGATGGTCTCCGGGGCCGCGCAGTTCAAGACGCCGCTGCTGTTCATCGTCGGCTTCATCCTCTTCTTCGTGATCGGCGGCCTGACCGGGATCATGTTCGTCGCGATCCCGTTCGACCAGCAGACGACGGACACCTACTTCGTCATCGCGCATTTCCACTACATCATCTTCGGCGCAGCGGTGTTCCCGATCTTCGGCGGGATGTACTACTGGTTCCCGAAGCTCACCGGCCGCATGTACTTCGAGCTGCCCGGCCAGATCAGCTTCTGGATCATCTTCGTCGGAACGAACGTCCTCTTCTTCCCGATGCACATCGTCGGGCTCGACGGCATGCCGCGCCGCGTGTACACGTATCCCGCCAATCTCGGCTGGGGGACCTACAACCTCGTCGAGACGATCGGCGGCTACATCACGCTTGCCGGGATCCTCATGCTGTTCGGGAACCTCGTAGTCAGCTACTTCAGCGGTGAGCGCGCAAGCCACGACCCGTGGCACGGGCCAACGCTCGAGTGGACGACCGCGTCGCCGCCGCCGGTCTACAACTTCGCGGTTATCCCGGCGGTGCGAAGCGCGTATCCGAACTGGGACGCGCCGCGCTCGACAAAGCCGCTGACCCTCGACGTCGGGCATCAGCAACCTGTCACGTCGGTTGACGACGCCGTGCTCGGCGAGATCGCCGTGATGCCGCACGAGTCGCCGTGGCCGATCCTGCTCGCTCTCGGGCTGACGGTCGTCTGCGCGCTGCTCGTCGTCGAGAAGTACGCGGTCGCCGGGATCGCACTCGGGCTTTGCGGGGTCGTGCTGGCCGCGTGGCACTGGCAGGCGGTCGAGTAATGAACAAGCCCGTCGCGTGGTGGGGGATGATGATGCTCGTCGCGGCGGAGCTCACGCTCTTTGGCGCACTGATCGGAACGTACTTCTACCTGCGGTTCTCGGTGTCGCCTTGGCCGCCCGACGGCATCGCGAAGCCGAGCCTGCTCGTGCCGATAGTGCTCGCCGCGGTGCTCGTTGCGAGCGTCGTGCCGTTGCGCCTCGGCACGCGGCTCGGCGTTGCAGTTGCACTCGTGATGCAAGCGGGCTATTTCGCGTTCGCCGTGCACGAGTTCGCGGACGGCTTGCGCTCATTCACGCCGCAGAGCGACGCATACGGCTCGATCTACTACGTGCTGCTTGGCGCCGACCACGCACACGTCGCCGTCGGGCTGCTGTTCGATCTGTGGCTGCTCGTGCGGTATCGGTCGCTCGCGGCGCGCGTGATCACGATCTACTGGATCGCCGTCGTGGTGGCGACACTTGCCGTGACCGGGACGATTCTCTCGGCGGCCGCATGAAGCTGCAGCGGCTGCAATGGGTCGGACTGCTCGCTGCGCCGCTGACGTGGGCGGCGCAGCACGTCGTCGGCTACGGCGTCACCCAGGCGGAATGCGGCGCCGGCGGGATGCAGTGGGGCATCTCCAACACCGTCTGGCAGCTGACGATGCTGGCGGTCGGCGGCGCGATCGTGATCGGCTCCGAAGTCTGCGCGGGAATCGTCTTCGCGCGCACGCGCGACGCCGGCAAGGATGATCCGCCGCCCGACGGACGCATGCACTTCCTTTCGACGGCGGCGCTCGTCGCGAATCCGCTGTTCCTCTCGATCATGCTTCTGGACGGCATCACTTCAACCCTGACGACGCTATGCCGCGGCGGCTGATTCTCCTCGCCGCGTTCGTGCTCGTCGCGACGGCTGCGTCGAACGGCAAGCAGCTGTACGGCCGCTATTGCGCGAAGTGCCACGACACGCTGAACGCGCCGTCGCTTCACGGCGTCGGTGCCCAGGCCGCCGATTTCTACCTGCGCAGCGGTTACATGCCGCTGCCGCACCTCGGCGTGCAGCCGCGTCGCGCGCGCGTCACGTTCACGAACGCGGAGATCGAGAGTCTCGTCGGCTACGTCGCATCTTTGGGGCAAGGCCCCGCCATCCCGTCGCCGCAGCCGCAGAGCGGGAGTCTGTCGGCGGGCATGCAGCTCTTCGCCGACCACTGTGCGGGCTGCCACCAGATCATGGCCGAGGGCGGGTACGTCACCGGCGCCGTCCCGCCTGCGCTCGGCGACGACACGGCGACGCAAATCGCCGAGGCGGTGCGCATCGGCCCGTACGTCATGCCGCGCTTCTCGCAGCACGCGATCAGCAACGGGCAGCTCAACTCGATCATTCGCTACATCGAGTACACGCGGCATCCCGACGACCGCGGCGGCTGGTCGATCGGGCACATCGGTCCCGTGCCGGAAGGGCTCGTGACCTGGTTCATCGCGCTCCTCGCCCTGGTGTGCGTCACGTTGCTGCTCGCCCGGAGACACCACGCATGATCCGCGTGCGCGACGTCCTCATCTCTGCGGCGCTCTTGCTCCTGGGGCGCCGCCGTCCGAGTATTCCTGTCGAAGAGGATCCGGGCGATCCGCGAGCGGAGCTCGTGGTTGCCGGCTTGCTCGGGCTCACCACCTGCGCGGCGATCGGCTTCATCGTCGCGTACGCGCTCGACCCCAGTACGCAACTGCTCGGGCTGTCGCTTGGGCTCGCGTTCATCTTTCTCGCGGCTGCGCTCGTGGTTACTGCACATCGACTTGTGGTCAACGAAGAGCTCGAGGACGACTATCCGCCCGAGGAGCACACCGCAGAGCAAGAAGAAGTTGTGCAGCTCGTCGAAGAGCCGGGCGAACGCCTCACGCGCAGGCGCCTCCTCAAGCTGGGCGTGCTCGGCGCAGGCGGCACGCTGGGGCTCGCGCTCGCGACACCCGTGCTCTCACTCGGCCACTTCCTCGACACGAAGGCCTATCTCGTCACTCCGTGGCGGCGCGGCCGCCGCCTCGTCGACGAGAACGGGCGCCCTTGGCGCGCGAGCGACATCGAGGAGCGAACGTTCTACACGGCGTTCCCCGAAGGCGGCGACAACGAAGAGATCGCAGCCCCGGTCGTGCTCGTCCGGCTCAAGCCGGGGGATCTTCGGCTGCCCGCAACCCTGCGCGGCTACGACGCGGGCGGCATCGTCGCGTACTCGAAGATCTGCACGCATGCGGGGTGCGCGATTTCGCTCTACCGCACCCCGCTCTTCGACCGGGCCGACCCGACGCCGGCGCTCGTCTGCCCGTGCCACTACTCGACGTTCGATCCCGCGAGCGGCGGGACGGTCACGTTCGGGCCGGCCGGCCGCGCGCTGCCGATGCTGCCGATCGAAGTCGATGCCCGCGGCCACCTGCGCGCGAAAGGGAACTTCGACGGGCCTGTCGGGCCGTCGTGGTGGGGCGTTCGCATCTGGAGGCCGGAGCGGTGATCCGCAAAACGGTGCGGTGGCTCGACCAGCGCAGCGGCACGGCGCCGTTCCTGCGCAAGAGCCTGCGCTATCTCTTCCCGGATCACTGGTCGTTCCTGCTCGGCGAGATTGCGCTCTACGCGTTCGTCGTGCTCGTCGCGACGGGCATCTACCTGACGTTGTTCTTCGTCGACTCGTCGTCGCAGACCGTGTATCGCGGGCCGTACGCCCCGCTGCATGGGCAGCGGATGAGCGAGGCCTATGAGTCGGTCGTCAACATCTCGACGACGGTGAAGGCCGGCTTGCTGATCCGGCAGACGCACCATTGGGCGGCCGACGTATTCGCCGGCGCGATCATCCTGCATCTCTTCCGCGTCTTCTTCACCGGCGCGTACCGCAAGCCGCGCGAGCTGACGTACATCATCGGCATCACCATCCTCGCGCTCACGCTTTTCGAGGCGTACATCGGTTACTCGATGGTCGACGACCTGTTGTCGGGAATGGGGCTCGCGATCGGCTGGTCGGTCGGCATGGCAATCCCATTTGTCGGCGCGAACCTGATGTCGGTGCTCTTCGAGGGGGCGTTTCCAGGTGGGCAATCGTTGTGGCCGCGGATGTACATCGTCCACGTCTTCATCCTCCCGGTGCTGATCGGGACGTTGCTCGTCGCGCACCTGACGCTCGTCGCCCTGCGCCATCACACGCAGTTCAAGGGCAAGCGCGAGACAGAGCGTCGCATTGTCGGAATGCCGGCGTGGCCTGCGCAAGTCCCGCGTTCGGTCGCCCTGGCGTTCGCGACTGTCGGCGTGTTGTTCCTGCTCGGCGGGCTGGTGCAGATCAACCCGATCTGGCTGTGGGGGCCTTACCACACCTATCTCTCGACCAACGGCGCGCAGCCGGACTGGTACCTCGGCTGGCTGATCGGTGCGCTGCGCATGGTGCCGAGCTTCGACATCACAATCGACGGCTACACGCTCGTGCCGAATCCGTTCTGGGGCGGGATCGCGTTCCCGACGCTGGTGATCGGCTTCGTCTACCTGTGGCCGTGGCTCGAGCGGCGCATCAACGGCGATGACGCGTTTCACAATGTGCTTGACCGCCCGCGCGACGCGCCGCTGCGCACCGCGCTCGGCGTCGGTGCTGCGACGACCGTCGGCGTCACGCTGCTCGCGGGCTCGGCGGATCGTGCCGACGATCTGTTCGGTCTCTCGTACAACGGGCAGCTCTGGTTCTACCGCGTCGCGTTCTTCGTGTTGCCGGTGCTCTTCGGAGTCATCGCCTATCGGTTGTGCAATGCGCTCGTCGCAGGAGAGCGCGTCGAAGCCGATCGCAAGCGAGCGGAGGAGGAGGCACGCGCAACCCGGTGACGTTCTGACGTTTCGCACATCGACCGCCGGGAATCGGCTCGGGGTGCTCGTTGCCGATTTCATCCTCCAGCGCTTGCGCGAATGGGGGGTCCAGCGCATCTACGGCTACCCGGGCGACGGCATCAACGCGCTGCTCGGCGCGCTCGACCGCGCCGACGGCGATCCAGAGCTGATCCAAGTTCGCCACGAGGAGATGGCGGCGTTCATGGCCTGCGCGCATGCCAAGTTCACGGGTCAGGTCGGCGTTTGCATGGCGACGTCGGGGCCTGGCGCGATCCATTTGCTGAACGGCCTCTACGACGCGAAGCTCGATCACGCGCCGGTCGTCGCGATCGTCGGCCAGCAGGCGAGCACCGCGCTCGGCGGCGAGTACCAGCAAGAAGTCGACCTGGTGACACTGTTCAAGGACGTCGCGCACGAGTACGTCCACATGGCGATCAACCCCGCGCAGATCCGACACCTTGTCGATCGCGCGGTGCGCATCGCGCTGGCGCAGCGCACGGTCACGTGCCTGATCATCCCGAACGACCTCGCGTCCGAGGACGCGGTCGAAGTGCCGCCGCACGCGCACGGGACCGTGCATTCGTCGATCGGTTACACCGCGCCGCGCATCGTCCCCTCCGACTCCGAGCTCGAGCGCGCCGCCGAGATCCTCAACCGCGGCGAGAAGGTGGCGATGCTGGTCGGTCAGGGTGCGCTCGGTGCGACCGACGAGGTAATCGACGCCGCGGAGATCCTCGGCGCCGGCGTCGCGAAGGCGCTGCTCGGGCGCGCCGTGCTGCCCGACAACCTTCCGTACGTCACCGGCTCGATCGGCCTGCTCGGTACGCATCCGAGCTGGGAGATGATGAACGGTTGCGACACGCTGCTGATGGTCGGCTCGAGCTTCCCGTACTCGGAGTTCCTGCCCGAAGAGGGAAAGGCGCGCGGCGTGCAGATCGACATCGACGGCCGGCTGATCGGGATCCGCTACCCGATGGACGTGCAGCTGATCGGCGACGCGGCGGAGACATTGCGCGAGTTGATTCCGCTGCTGCAGCGCAAGGACGACCGTTCGTGGCGCGAGCAAATCGAGCAGTCCGTCGAAGAGTGGTGGCAGGCGCTCGAGAAGCGTGCGCACGGGCCCGCCGACCCGATCAACCCGCAGCGTGTGTTCTGGGAACTGTCGCCGCGTCTGCCCGACCGTTGCATCCTCACATCAGACTCGGGCTCCGCGGCGAACTGGTTCGCCCGCGACTTGAAGCTGCGTCGCGGCATGGCCGCGTCACTGTCGGGAACTCTCGCAACGATGGGACCGGGCGTGCCATACGCGATCGCGGCGAAGTTCGCCTATCCGGACCGGCCCGTGATCGCGCTCGTCGGCGACGGCGCGATGCAGATGAACGGGCTCAACGAGTTGATCACCATCGCGAAGTACTGGGAGCGTTGGAAGGATCCGCACCTGGTTGTGCTCGTGCTGAACAACCGCGACCTCAACCAGGTGACGTGGGAGCAACGCGCCCTCGAAGGCGATCCGCGCTTCGCCGGCTCGCAGCAGATTCCCGACTTCCCGTACGCGCGGTACGCAGACCTGATCGGGCTGCACGGCGTGCGCGTGGACGATCCGGAGCGCATCGGTGCGGCTTGGGACGAGGCGCTCAGCGCCGACCGGCCGACCGTGCTCGAGGCCATCGTCGACCCGGAGGTGCCGCCGTTGCCGCCTCACATCACGCTCGAGCAGGCGAAGCACTTCGCGCAGGCAACGTTGCACGGCGATCCGCATCGCCGCCGGATGATCCTGCAGTCGGTGCGGCAGATGCTCGCGCCGCTGAATCCGCGCAGCTGAATGCGAGCCGTCGCCGAGCGCGTCGATGTGGACGTCCGCGACCTCAAGGCCTTCGCGTTCACGATCCCGACCGACAAGCCCGAGTCCGACGGCACGATCGAGTGGTCGTCGACGACGCTCGTGCTCGTCGAAGCGAGCGCCGGCGACACGACGGGCTTTGGCTGGACGTACGGGGCTGCGGCAGCGGCCGCGCTCATTCGGGATGTCCTCGCGCCTCTGGTGGTCGGACGCTCCGCGCTCGACGTGCCGGCCACGAATCTCGCGCTACGTGCCGCGCTGCGCAACGTCGGCTACCGAGGCATCGGCGCGACCGCGGTGTCCGCCGTCGACGTTGCACTCTGGGATCTCAAAGCGAAGCTGCTCAACACGTCGCTCGTCGCGCTGCTTGGCGCCGTGCGCGACGCAGTGCCGGTCTACGGGAGCGGCGGCTTCTGCTCGTACACCGATGCCGAGCTTGCAACGCAACTCGCGGGATGGGTCGAGCAGGGGATACCGCGCGTGAAGATGAAGGTTGGCCGCGAACCGCATCGCGACCCAGGTCGCGTGCGAACCGCGCGCGAAGCGATCGGTGGCGATGCGGAGCTCTACGTCGATGCGAACGGCGCGCTCACCGTGAAAGGCGCCGTCCGTTGCGGGCAGGCGTTCGACGAGAGCAGGGTCAGCTGGTTCGAAGAACCGGTCAGCTCCGACGACCGCGACGGACTGCGGCGGCTTCGAGAGTTGCTGCCGGCCGGCATGGAAGTCGCGGCGGGCGAGTATGCGTACACAGCTTGCGACTTCCACGACCTGCTCGGCTGCGTCGACTGCCTACAGGCGGATGTCACGCGTTGCGGCGGCATCACAGGCGTGCTCGCCGCCGGCGTGCTCGCCGCCGCCAGCGAGCTCGATCTCTCCGGACACACTGCGCCGACCATTCACGCGCATGCGCTCTGCGCGGTCGAGCGCGTGCGGCATCTCGAGTGGTTCGTCGACCACGTCCGCATCGAGCGACGCTACTTCGACGGTTTCCTCGAGCCGGCGAACGGTGTCGTGCGTCCCGACCGCTCGCGGCCCGGGCTCGGCGTCGAGCCCCGCGTCGACGATCTCGAGGCGTTCGCGGCGTGACGAAGACGCTCGAGAACAAGCTTCGCGACGCCGTGTCCGGCGAGGTGCGTTTTGGCACCGGCGACCGTCATCTCTACGCGGCCGCGAGCGGCAACTATCGCCAGGTCCCGATCGGTGTCGTCGTCCCACGCACGACCGACGACGTCGTCGCGACGATCGGCATCTGCCACGAGCTCGGCGCGCCGGTGCTGTCGCGCGGCGGCGGGACGAGCCTCGCCGGCCAGTGCTGCAACGCCGCAGTCATCCTCGACTTCTCGAAGTACCTGAACGAGATCGTCGAGATCGACGTCGCACGGAAGCTGGCACGTGTGCAGCCAGGCCTGATCCTCGACCACCTGCGCGACGCAGCCGAGAAGCACGGGCTCACGTTCGGCCCCGATCCGTCGACGCACGACCGCTGCACGCTCGGCGGCATGATCGGGAACAACTCCTGCGGCGTCCGCTCGGTGATGGCGCAGTTCTACGGGCCGGGACCGCGCACGTCGGACAACGTGCACGAGCTCGACGTGCTCACGTACGGCGGCGAGCGTCTACGCGTCGGGCCGCACGGCCAGGGCATCGGCGAGGAGCTCGCGGCTCGTCTCCGCGACCTCGCCGAGCGCAATGCCGATCTGATCCGGGAGCGCTACCCGCAGATCCCTCGTCGCGTGTCGGGTTACAACCTCGACGACCTTCTGCCCGAGCGCGACTTCCACATCGCGCGCTCGCTGGTCGGCACCGAGGGCACGTGCGTCACGGTGCTCGAAGCAACCGTGCATCTGATCGACAGCCCGCGCTGCCGCTCGCTCGTCGTGGCCGGCTACACCGACGCGGCAACAGCCGCCGACCACGTGATGGACGTGCTCGAGCACAAGCCGCTCGGGCTCGAAGGCGTCGACGAGAAGCTGATCGAGGACATGACCCTGCTCGGGCAGCATCAGCACGACTTGTCTCAGCTGCCGGACGGGCGCGGCTGGCTCGTGATCGAGGTCGGCGGCGACACGAAAGCGGAAGCAGACGAACGCGGGCTCGCGATCATCGCGTCCCTCGAGCGCGCCGGCGGCGGGCTGTGCGGGACGAAGCTCTACGACGACAAGGAGAGCGAGCAGCACGTCTGGGACGTGCGCGAGGCGGGGCTCGGTGCGACGGCGTTCATACCCGGCAAGCCTGACACGTACGAGGGCTGGGAAGATTCCGCGGTGCCGCCGGAGCGGTTGGGCGAGTACTTGCGCGAGCTCGGCAAGCTCGGCGAACGGTATGGCTACGAGAGCGCGCTGTACGGGCACTACGGACAAGGTTGCGTGCACGCGCGCTGGAACTTCGATCTCCACTCGGCGGACGGGATCGCGAAGTGGCGGCACTTCCTCGACGATGCGGCCGACCTCGTGCTGTCGCTTGGCGGCTCGCTTTCCGGCGAGCATGGCGACGGCCAGTCGCGAGCGGAGATGTTGCCGAAGATGTTCGGCGACGAGCTCGTCGAGGCGTTCCGCGAGTTCAAGTCGATCTGGGACCCCGACTGGATGATGAATCCGGGAAAGGTCGTCTCGCCTAATCCGATCACATCGCATCTGCGTCTCGGCGTCGACTATCGCCCGCCGGCCGTGAAGACGCACTTCTCCTATCCGAACGACCACGGCTCGTTCGCGCACGCAACGGTGCGCTGCGTCGGCATTGGCAAGTGCCGTCACACGAGCGGCGGTGTGATGTGCCCGAGCTTCATGGCCACGCGCGAGGAGAAGCACTCGACGCGTGGGCGCGCGCGGCTCCTGTTCGAGATGATGCGCGGCGACGCTCTGCCGCTGTGGCAGTCGGAGGAGGTGCTCGAGGCGCTCGACCTCTGCCTTTCGTGCAAAGGCTGCACGAGCGAATGCCCCGTCAACGTCGACATGCCGACATTGAAGTCGGAGTTCTTGGCGCATCACTATGCGCGCAAGCTGCGGCCGCGGCACGCCTACGCGTTCGGGTTGATCGACCGCTGGGCGCGCATCGCGTCGAAGGCGCCGCTGCTCGCGAACGTGATGATGCGACTGCCGGGCATGAACGCCGTCGCCGGTGTCGCGCCGCAGCGACGGCTGCCGAAGTTCGCGTCGACGACGTTTCGCGACACGTTTCGCGCCGCCGGTGAAGGCGAGCGCGTGCTGCTCTGGCCCGACACGTTCACCAACTACTTCGAGCCGGATGTCGGCCTCGCGGCGGCGGTCGTGCTGGCAGACGCCGGCTTCACCGTCGCGCTCCCGCGCGTCCAGCTCTGCTGCGGCAGGCCGCTCTACGACTATGGCTTCCTTAAGCTTGCAAAGCGTTACCTGGAACGGATCGTCGACGTCATGCGCGACGACATCCGCGCCGGAACGCCGCTCGTCGGTGTCGAGCCGAGCTGCGTCGCCGTCTTCCGCGACGAGCTGCCACGGATGCTTCCGAACGACGAAGACGCACTGCGGCTGTCGAAGCAGACCTTCCATTTCGCGGAGTTCCTCGAACAACGAGAGATCGAGCCGCCGCGCCTCGAGCGGCCCGTGTTGCTGCACGGTCACTGTCACGAGCGAGCGACGAGCGGGTTCGAGCCGACCCGGCGTCTGCTCGAGAAGATGGGAGTCGAGCTCTCAGAGCCTGACAGCGGTTGTTGCGGGATGGCCGGCGCATGGGGCTACGAGGCCGCGCACTACGACGTCTCGGTCGCGTGCGCCGAGCGAGTCCTGCTGCCGGCAGTGCGCAATGCGCCGCCTCAGGCGCTGCTCGTGGCCGACGGCTTCTCCTGCCGCAGCCAGATCGAGCAACTGTCGTCCGGGCGCCGCGCGATGCACCTCGCGCAGTTGATGCGACTCGCGCACGAGTCGTAGCGGCCGGTCGAATCGCGTTATGAGCGTGAGTGCACGGGCGAGAGCGCCGGCGCCCACGAGCAGATCGGCGACACGTCGCCGCTCGAGCCGTTCAACCGCCGGTAGCCGAGCGCATGCTCGGCCTGCATCATCTTGTGAATCTGCGTGGTGCCTTCGTAGATGATCGGCGCACGCGCGTTGCGGAAGTACCGCTCGATCCCGTACTCCGCCGAGTACCCGTAGGACCCGAACACCTGAATCGCGAGGTG